>CAYOSZ010000258.1:0-4103 GCA_964406715.1 uncultured Ignavibacteria bacterium
CCACCATGCTTCCGATCGGCTTCAATAGTTGGCCCCAGATTACTAATATATTGATAATAATCATGGTGTTCTGCGCCTTAGCCTATTTCTTTTTCTCCAAGCAACACAAGGGAGCTTTTGGCGTAGCAGCCACGTTCGGCATCTGGACTTTGATGATAGGTTTCGGGGCAGGATTCGGCATGACCGTTATGGGCAGAGTTGCCCTTCTGGCTGAAAGGGTGGTCTTCCTGCGGGACTATATGGCTGAGTTGTGGGGTGCCCTGTTTTAGCCTCCCCTGCAAAATCTATCCTGCGAGCTGTACCTTTTCTCATAGTTTCGTCCGCAGGAGCGGAAATCCAATCGAAAAATGAAATTTATCCCTTCCGGCAGAAACTTGAAATCCAATCTCACCGTCAAGGTTTTATTCCTCTTTCTCTGTCTTTTTTTAATCGATTCATCACTGTCATTTGCTCGGGAGGATTTGTCCCGAAGCTGGTTCAATCCTCATCGGGTGAACATGCTGGTCTTTCTTTTATTCTTCTTCTCGGTCATAATCTACTTCATCCAGCGGGCAAAGAGGGGGAAAAGTCTTTTCATCCGACGAATAGCCGGATTGGATGCCATCGAGGAGGCGGTGGGGAGAGCCACCGAGATGGGCCGGCCGGTGCTTTACATCTCCGGAATCGAGGATGTGGACAACATTCAGACCGTTGCCTCCATGATAATCCTGGGCAACGTGGCTAAGATGGTGGCAGCTTACGATACCCCCTTGTTCGTTCCTATATGCAGACCCTTTGTGGTGCCGGTGGCCGAGGAGAGGGTAAAGGAGGGATATGCGGCTGCGGGAAGACCGGATGCTTACAACCGGGATAATGTCCGCTACATTTCCGACGAGCAGTTCGCCTACGCTGCCGGGGTAAACGGTATAATGCTTCGGGACCGTCCGGCAGCCAATCTGATGTTCGGTTCATTCTTCGCCGAATCTTTGATGTTAGCCGAGACCGGATTCTTGACCGGAGCCATCCAGGTGGCCGGAACAGCCAACATCCACCAGCTTCCTTTTTTCATTGTGGCGTGTGATTATACCGTAATCGGCGAGGAGCTGTTCGCCACCAGCGCCTATCTTTCCAAAGAACCGAAGCTTCTGGGAAGCCTCAAGGGATCGGATCTGACTAAGGCGATTATCATAGGGCTTATGGTCCTGGGGGCGATTCTGGTGAGCTTTGGGGTGATAGAATTCAGAAGCCTGTTTTTCATAGAATGAGTTTATGGTGTGTAAACCTGATTGATAGCTTGGGGAACCGTTGATCTATGCGGCGTGAGATACCGATAGCCATCTGTTTTCTGGCAGGCATATCTTTCATTCTGGAATACTTCATTCCTCATCAGAGTATTCTGTCCATCTTCGAGACATTCCGCCAGTGGGCCATAATCGTTATCGCTTTTGCCTACGTTTTGGGTCTGGCCAATATCGTAAGGGTCAACTATCACGTTATCCAAAAGAAGGGGAGAGATTGGCCCTATAAGATAATCTTGGTGCTGAGCCTGTTTTTCATGATCACCATAGGAGTCGTCTTTGACATTCTGGGAATCCGGTCCGGCGGAATAGCCGAGGGAAGCATCTTCAATTGGGTTTACTACAATGCCCAGTATCCATTACAGGCGACCATGTTCGCACTTTTGGCGTTTTTCATTGCCTCGGCGGCATTTCGCGCCTTCAGGATAAGAACCTTCCAGGCTTCGCTTTTAGCTGTAACCGCCATTCTGGTGATGATCGGGAGAGTGCCGGTGGGTGAGAAACTGTGGGGAAGCTTCCCGGATCTGACCGAATGGATCATGAACGTACCTCAGCTGGCAGGGAAGAGGGCTATCATGATCGGCGCTGCCCTGGGAGCCATTTCCACCGCACTCAAGGTCCTGACCGGTTTGGAAAGGACTTATCTGGGCGGAGAGTAGCAGTGAGATGTGAGATTCAGGGACGATGGTTGATATGATCTGCCGGATGCAAAACGATGAGCTGACGCTCTTTGAGGAAGCACGTTGAAAAAGATTTTAGAAGAACTGGAGAGGCTGGATCGAAGGATCATCTTTATCTTTATCTTTCTATCAATTGCCATTCCTCTGCTTTTGCCGGTGAACTTGGATTTCTCCGTGACGCCACCAGTGCAGAGCTTCTATGATGCCATAGAAGAGCTTCCTCCCGGATCCAAGGTGCTGGTCTCCTGCGACTACGATCCCGGTTCCATGCCTGAACTCTTTCCCATGAACGTGGCGATATTCCATCATCTCCTGTCCCGCGATCTCAAGGTTATCACCATGCAGCTGTGGGCTACCGGCACGCTTTTGGCTGAGCTTGCCATGACCGAAGTCTTGGAAGATTTTCCGGATAAGGAATATGGGAAGGACTGGGTTAACTTAGGATTCAAGGAGGGAAGAGAGGTGGTGATGGTCTCCATGGGAACCAACATACCCAAGACTTTCCCTTCCGACTCCCGCGGGAACAAAGTGGAAGACCTCCCCATCATGCAGGGGGTGAACACCTACGACGATATTGCTCTGTTTATGAATGTCTGTGGAGGCCTTCCGGGAACCAAAGAATGGGTGCTTCAGGTGCAGTCCAGATACGGTGTGAAGCTGGGCTCCGGATGCACTGCGGTGAGCGCTCCGGAGTTTTATCCTTACGTCCAGTCAGGCCAATTGGTGGGACTTCTGGGAGGGATGAAGGGAGCAGCCGAATACGAGAAGCTGGTGCAAAGACCCGGGACAGCACAAAGAGGAATGGATGCCCAGTCCGTTTCGCATATAGTTGTTTTCCTATTCATCTTGATTGGCAACATCGCCTATTTTTCAGTCAAAGGGGTCAAGAAGAGACTGAAAGCATCGAGGTAACGAAGCTGAGGGAAAAAAGGAGCTAGGAATATGCCAGTGTTGGAGACAATCGGAATCTGGTTGGGAGCGTTTTTGACCCTGTGCATATTCTCCTTTCTGTACAAGGATAATCCATTCTATAAGCTGGCCGAGCACCTTTTCGTGGGCATATCCGCAGGATACTGGGCCACCCTGGAATGGCATAACGTTTTCCTGCCCAACCTGTGGAGACCTTTAACTCAGGAAGGCAGGCTGCTTTTTGTGGTTCCTTTCATCTTCGGGATTCTTCTTTTCAGCCGGTTCACCAAGAGATTCAGCTGGCTCTCCAGATGGCCCATGGCGTTGATAATCGGAATCTACGCCGGAATAACCATAGTGGGTTACGGCTCAGGTGACTTGATAATTCAGATTCACGCCAACTTGCTACCTCTCTGGACTGACAATTGGCTCACCTCGCTGAATAATATCCTCTTGACCGTGGGTGTCATTACCGGTTTGATCTATTTCTTCTTCTCCAAGGAGCATAAAGGCGCTCTCGGCGCAGGCGCCATGGTGGGCGTCTGGTTTCTGATGATCTCCTTCGGAGCTTCCTTCGGCTATACCGTCATGTCCCGCATGTCTCTTCTGATCGGAAGGATATACTTCCTTATGGGAACCTGGCTGCACCTCATAGAGTGATAGAAGGTTCTTCAATTTTGATTCCTACAGAAGTGGTTTTATCCCAAACCCATCGGATGTGTATCGGCGTAAGCAGACAGCCGAAAGTGCTTTGCCTGCAATCGCATTCTCTGACGAATCGATCCAATCCATCTATCTGTCGGCAGTTAGCATCTATCAAGGCTGTCATTTGGGCACCGCTTCGCCAGAATCTGC
Organism: uncultured Ignavibacteria bacterium; assembly: GCA_964406715.1. Lineage (GTDB taxonomy): Bacteria > Zixibacteria > MSB-5A5 > MSB-5A5 > SM1-73 > SM23-73-3. The sequence goes on from CAYOSZ010000258.1 coordinate 3,722, forward strand.
GAACGGGAACTGGCAATACAGTTTTGGGAAGAAACAAACCCAGCTTGTATTGTTCTATCTGATAAGCACTTAAGATACAGGGTGGGTCCACTCGAGATTTGGCATGATTTTTGTTTTCGATGTCAATGGTAAATTTCATTGACAATTATCGGTCTGATAGATAAACTTAGATCAACTCAGTCTAAAAAAAGAGAGGAATAGAAGATGCATCGTAAACTGGCTATCTTAATGGTGCTGCTCATAACGATTATGTTTACGCAGTGCACCACCAAGAATCCGGTGTCTACGGATCAAGATAATCCTCAAGGAGCCACCTGGTATTCCAAAGGTCTGGTGGAGTCCGACAACAAGTTCGGAATCAAGCTCTTCAAAGAGATCGTGA
>CAYOSZ010000259.1:0-4084 GCA_964406715.1 uncultured Ignavibacteria bacterium
AGGTGCTGGCCCGGGCAAGATTATTGAGCATGGCCTGCATCTTGGAGGCATAGGGACGAGAGGACTCCACCTTGTCCTGGGCGCGTCTCAGTCTGGCCGCCGCCACCATCTCCATGGCTTTGGTGATCTGCTGGGTTCCCTGAACTGACTTTATTCTTCTTTTTAGATCGCGAAGCGTAGCCATCTTGGTTGCCTATCTCTGGATATGGGCAATCATGCTTTGCACGTAGCCCTTATTTAAGAGCCTGCAGCATCCGGCTCCTTTGATGCCTCCAGACCTCCCGGGTGACATACCAACTCCTCTTCAATTTCAGGCAGTCTGGCCTTGAACCGTTCCTTGAACTTCGCGCAGGCCTCCTTCAGCTTCATCTCGGTATTCTCGTTCAACTCCTTGCTTGTGGCGATGCGGTGCCCCACATCCGGATACTCCTTTTCCATGAAAGGGTAAAATTCCTCTTCGAATATTCTTATCGTCTCCAAAGGCAAGTCATCCAAATATCCATGGGTGGCAACGTAGATTATCATCACCTGCTTCTCCACTGGCATGGGCACGTATTGAGCCTGCTTTAAGATTTCCACGGTCCTTTCGCCGCGGATAAGATATGCCTTGGTGGTTTCATCCACTTCTGTCCCGAACTGGGTGAATGCAGCCAGTTCACGATATTGAGCCAGATCGAGCCGGAGCCTGCCTGCTACCTTTCTCATGGCTTTGACCTGTGCTTTTCCTCCCACCCGCGATACGGATATACCCACATTAATGGCTGGCCTCACCCCGGCGTAGAACAGATCGGTCTCCAGATAGATCTGTCCGTCGGTGATGGAGATGACGTTAGTGGGAATGTAGGCGGTCACGTCTCCCGCCTGGATTTCAACGATGGGCAGGGCGGTCAGAGAACCGCCTCCCAGGTCGTCATTTAATTTCGCCGCCCTCTCCAAAAGTCGGGAGTGAAGATAGAAGATATCCCCGGGAAAAGCCTCCCGCCCCGGCGGCCGCCGCAAAAGCAATGACATCTGCCGATAAGCCTGGGCATGCTTGGTCAGATCGTCGTAGAAAACAACCACGTGTTTGCCATTATATAAGAATTCCTCTCCCATGGTACAACCGGCATAGGGGGCGATGTATTGAAGAGGAGCGGGCTCGGTGGCGGTGGCTACCACCACCGTGGTATAATCCATAGCATTATTATCCTCAAGCGTTTTTATCAATTGAGCCACGGTGGAGGCTTTCTGTCCTATGGCCACATATATGCAATAAAGATCGGTATCCTTCTGGTTGAGTATGGTATCCACCACCAAAGCGGTCTTTCCGGTCTGCCGGTCCCCTATGATGAGTTCCCTCTGTCCCCGACCTATGGGTATCATGGAATCGATGGCTTTAAGTCCTGTCTGCACCGGCTCACTCACCGGTCTTCGTTGAACCACGTTGGGAGCATGTCCCTCTATGGGCCGGTAGGTTTTTGCCACGATGGGTCCCTTTCCGTCAAGAGGTTGACCCAGGGCATTCACCACCCTGCCTGACAACGCATCCCCCACCGGCACCGAGGCGATTCTTCCGGTGAGGGTAACTTGGTCTCCCTCCTTGATCTCATCAAAAGGACCCAGAATGGCAGCACCCACGTTGTCCTCCTCTAAATTGAGTATCATCCCGGTTACGTCATTGGGGAACTTGATCAGTTCGCTCATCATGGCATCTTCCAGTCCCCAGATGCGGGCTATGCCGTCACCCACCTGCAGCACCGTCCCCACGCTTTCCATTTTCAGCTTGCTCTCGTATTTCTCAATCTCCTTCTGGATAATTGAGCTTACCTCTTCCGGATTCAAAGGCATAGGGAAGTTTCCTCCGTTTTTGTTCTATTCTGGAGTGCACCAGCTTGCTGGTGCAAAGTTGGTTATAGGTACCAAAACCGCAGAAGCCCCGCAGAGCGGGATTTCCGCTTCGCTCCTACAAGCTTCTGCACTCCAAATAAATATTTTCAATAGTCAATTTCGCTTAGCTTTAAATCCAGTTTCATGATGAAGAGATTTCCTGTGGTTCACCTAAAGGTGACCACTCCAATTGTCGTCGAGCGTGATTTCTTTAGAGAATTTGTTCTATTCGATTTTATTTCCCCTTACCCTTGCACGCTCCCCGAAGGGGAGAAGGGTAAAATAACTAGTATACCCGAAGAGCAGACATCTGTTCTTTGAGCTGGCTCAGTTGATGTCGGATGCTTCTGTCTATCACCTTGTCGCCCAATATTATCACGATTCCTCCTATGAGAGAGGCATCTATCTTAAGCTGCATATCTATCCTTTTGCCACTGGTTCTCTCCAGCTCCTGCCGGATCTGGCCTGCCAGAGTCTTATCCAGGCTGCGTGCGGTGGTCAGGCAGGCTTCAACTATGCCCTGATCCTCCCTGACCAGTTGCTCATACTCCTCCGCCATGGATATGAGATACTGGATTCTGTGCTTGTTTAAAACCAGCATGAGAAAGGAAAACAGAGCCTCCGATATTAAGGGCTTAAAGATAGAGCTAATAAGTTCTTTCTTGTTCTTTTCCAGCACCTGAGGAGATTCCAGAAGGTTCTTAAGAAGTACGTTTCTTCTCAATAGCAGGGAAAGTGTGGAAAGATCATGGGAAATGCTTTCCACCTGATTGGTCTTTTTGGCCGTGCGGAAAAGAGCGGTGGCATATTTTATGGCGACTCGCGATTCAATCATCAGAAGCCCTCAACCTTTCCCCGTCTCATTTCATCCACCAGCTGGGAAACCAGCTCTTTATCCTTTTCCTGATCCAGCTTCTTCTGGATTATCCTTTCTGCCAATTGCAGGGTCATGTTGACCACATCGTCTCTCAGTTGAACCTTGGCTTTGTCCAAATCCCTCTGAATCTCCTCCCTGGTTCTGCCCACGATCTGCTTGGCTTCGGCTCTGGCGTTTTCCTTTATCTCATTTGCCAGGGTCTGACCCTCTCTGGCCGCTTCCTGGATTTTGGTTCGGGCGAGGGAGTCTATCTCCTTAAGCTTGGTCTGATAATCGGAGTAGAGTTCCTCCGTTTTCTTTCTCTCCTTTTCGATATTGTCGAATTCCGACTTTATCTTACTTCTTCTCTCCTCCAGCATGGAAAGAAGCGGTTTCCAGGCAAACTTCTTTAATACTATAACGGCTATCATGAATCCGATGATATGCGTGATAATTTGACCTAATTCAAGACCCATACTCAGGCTCCCTTAAGGTTAATGTAACTAACGGTGTGAACGAGTTTGCACCGCTTTGCCGTCTGCGGTCGGCAGATTTCCGCCAGCTATGCAAACTAAATTTTGGTCAATCCCGTCTCTTAAGATATCTTCCCCTGAAGCACAAACACGGTGACCAGAGCATAGATGGTGAGCGCCTCGATTAGAGCGCAACCGATGATCATTCCCAGCTGAATCTTTGCAGCTGCTTCCGGCTGTCGCCCCATGGCTTCCATGGCAGCAGAAACCGCCCGACCCAGTCCAAAGGCAGACCCAAAGGCAGCAATGCCTAAACCTAGAGGAAGAGCTATAGCTAAAGCAGTTTGATAAGACATCTGACCTCCTTCTTTAACAGTGAACAGCAAACTGTGAACAGTTTCTCAGTGTTCCTCATGTGGCAACATTAAAGAAAAATATATGGTGGAAAGCAAAGTAAAGACCAAAGCCTGGATGGTCCCGGTCAGCAATGCCAAAAATATAAACGGCACTTCAAAAGGAATGCCCACCGGCAGATGGAGAAAGCTTAAAGCGCTAACCCCTAATCCCACAAATACGGTGATCAGGACGTCCTCGCCGGTGATGTTGCCGAAAAGTCGAAGTGACAGGCTCATCGGCTTTGCCAGTTCCTCTATAATGTGAATGGGAATATTAAGAGGCACCAAAATCCAGGTGACCGCATCCCGGGGATCGCCGGCCATGTGCCTGAGATAGCCCACCAGCCCCAGGCTTCTTATGCCGGTGTACTGAACGTAGAAAAACACGCATATGGCCAGGGCAAGAGTTTGGTTCAAATTGGCGGTGGGCGATTTCATTCCCGGAACCAGGCCGAAGAAGTTCATGCAAAGAATATATATGAATAACGTTCCCA
>CAYOSZ010000260.1:0-1864 GCA_964406715.1 uncultured Ignavibacteria bacterium
CAATTCCAAATTTCCGGGGCGACGGACGACGAGGCGGTTGATCTATGGAAGCAGGTGGAGGAAGGGCTGGAAACGATAATCTCCTCAGAAGGAAAATACCTGATAAACAGGCTGGCTGGAATGGTAACGGTCACCGACCGCAAGAGGAACCTGAGGATGGCTGAAGAGTTTATTAATTATCTAAAAAACAGTTTATCCAGACAGGTGTTAATCGAAGCCGAGGTGGTTGAGGTTACTTTAGAGAAAGCTCAATCCTGGGGAGTCGATTGGTCGGCTGTTCATTCCTTCATAGCGGATAACAAAAACATAGACTTAACGGCTACTCAGACTCTGGGCTTACCCGGTTCGGTGGTTGAATTCACCACTTCCCGGCACGATGCCACCCTTGTTCTCGATATCCTGGGAAGGTTCGGAGAGGTCAACGTGCTCTCCAAACCCAGGCTGAACGTGATGAACGGACAGACGGCAATGATCAACGTGGGGCGGGTGATAAGCTATTGGGAACTGACCGGGCTTTCCGCCGGGGCAGAGGTGGGCCAGCCAATCGTCTTTCCGGAGCAGAAGACCGTGCTTCTGGGACTGACCATGGGCGTGACTCCTTATATCTCATCTGACGATTATGTTACCCTTCAGGTGATTCCGATTGTGAGCGATGCCAGCTCATATTCCGAATTCCAGTTTGAAAATCAGACACTTAAAGCTCCCAATGTTGACATCCGGGAGGCCAGCACCCAGGTGCGGATGAAAAACGGGGAGACCGTGGTGATCGGAGGTCTTATAACCTCCAGGAAAACCGACACGGAACATAAGATACCTCTGTTGGGTGATTTGCCCTTGCTGGGGTATTTTTTCAAGCGCAAGGAGAAAACCGAACAGAGGTCGGAATTGGTGATCCTCCTGACGCCACGAATCTCTAAGATCCAAGAAGAGGAAGGTTAACATGAAGATGATATTCAAGTCCTCGAGATTGAGAGATAACGTTCTCTGTGATTTGCCCCATCGTCGGGAAATCACATCATCGCCGGATCAAAAAGAAAGCCGGGGTCTTTTGCGGGTGGATCTTCTCGATTCATACCGGAACTTCTTCGGATTCAAAAAGCCGCCTTTTTCGGTCAGCCCTGATCCTAAGGTTTTTTTCTTCTCTCGTTCGGCGGCCGAAGCGCTCAACCATCTGCGCTATGGTATATACGAGGGACTGGGTTTCACCATGATAATCGGGGAACCAGGAACGGGCAAAACCATGCTGGCAAGATACTTCTTCAGCAAGGCCGGAGAGGATTTGCGGATAATCAGCGTCTCCGATCCACGCCTATCTCGCAAGGAACTTCTGTTGGTAATTATGGAGAAACTGGGGGCTCCGGAGTTATCCGAACAGGATTTAAGCGAAGTAGTACTAATCCGGCAGCTTCACGATCTGCTCCTGGCAGCTCACCGCCAGTCCAAGAAGGTGGTCATCTTCTTAGATGAGGCTCAAGGACTGGATTATGATTTCCTGGAGGGGTTAAGGCTCCTTTCCAATCTGGAATATGAGAGCCAGAAGCTACTTCACATTGTTCTTTTTGGGCAGACCGAGTTGGAGGAAAGGCTGAGGGAGAAAAAGCTACGGCAATTTGACCAGCGTATTCTGGTGAGATGTCATTTGCTCCCACTTGAGCTGCAGGAGATCCGGCCGTACATTCAACATCAGCTGAAGTTGGGCGGGGTCGATTCCGGCCTGGAGTTTACCCCGGAGTCGGCATACAAAGTGTACGAGATCTCCAGGGGATTGCCCCGGATGGTTAACGTCCTCTGCGAGAGAGCTTTGATGTCTGCCTTTACCGAGAACACAAAAAAGGTGGGCGTGGAAAATGTGATGGAAGGCTGG
>CAYOSZ010000260.1:1874-4080 GCA_964406715.1 uncultured Ignavibacteria bacterium
GCTGGAAAAGCTTGCAGGGGATAAAAATCCTGGAGAGAAGACTGTAACCAAAAGAGAGATGATGACGGATCAAGGAAACGACGTGGGATTGATAACCAAGACGCTGGAGAAGGTGGAGAAAGAGGAGACTCCGCCTGTTCAACCGGAAATACCACCTGAGTCAGGCGGTAAAAATACATCGGGGAAAAAGAAACTTCTGATTGCGGCGTCGGCGCTGGTGATTTTAATATGCCTGGGCGCAGGTTATATGTTTTTTCTCAAGCCGACCGCGGAGAGCCCGGCGGAGATGCCCCGTCGTTCGATAAGCGCTCGAAAGAAGCCGGGAAAACCCGCACAGAAGCCAGAGGAGGGGAAGGAGGATGCCAGCCAACCCACCTCAGATCCATCCGGGCAAAAGGACGCTTCTGCACCATCTGCGAGTGAACCCGGAACTACAGTTGAGCCGGTAATTGAGATGGAAGCAGCTTCCGGAAGCGTACCGGAAGCTTTGCCCACAGAGCAAGAGGATTTAACCCAGGTTAACGCAAAACAGGCTCCCCCTGATCAGGAGGAGACGCAGATTTCCACCTTGCCAGCTGAAGAACCCGGAACAGAAGAGGAACTTGCTGTCCCGGAAAACGAGGAGCAAACTTACACACAGGCGGCCTCAGGAGAAGACCAGGGCACGCTGCCTGAAGAGCATATGGAGGATGAAACCCTCTTGATCCCGTCAGAAGAATCTTTTTCAGAAGAGACGACCCCGACCTACACCTCAGAGCCGGAAAATGAGTGGACGGAAACAACAGTCGAGGTTACGGAAAGGTCAGTGTCAAGAGCAGAGAGATATTGCAAGAAGGGGACGTCCTATCAGCAGCAGGGAAAAATAGAGGAGGCCATCGAATCGTACCGGGAAGCTCTAAACTTTGATCCGGATCATCTGCCGGCACATATGAAGCTGGCAACCGCCTATCTGCAGACAAGCAGATTCAGGGAAGCGGAGCAGGAGCTGGCCTTCCTGTATGCGGTAAAACCCAAAGATCCAAAGATGCTCTTCAATTTCGGGCTGCTGCTGTACCGGACAGGCGAATACGTTTCTGCGGAGGCTAAGGTGAGAAAGCTCTTAGAGGAGGATCCTTTCCACCTGGAGGCCAATCTCCTTCTGGCAAGCATTTACGAGGAGAGAGGAGGGATCAACAAGGCGTTGGAACTCTGCAAGAAAGCTTATCAGATTAACTCGGCTCATCCCCGCGTCCTTTACCGGCTGGGCCGAGCCTGGGATATGGTGGGGGAGCCGGCAGAAGCAGCAAAATACTACCGGCTTTTCTTGAGCACTCGTTCGCAGAAAGAGAGTCAATTGGAGTTAGCCGTGCGTGATCGACTGAACTATATTCTCTCGCAAAAGGAGGAACCATGAGTCAGACATTAGGAGACATGTTACTGGAGACCGGCAGGATTACCAAAAGCCAGTTTGAACTGGCGGGGAGAGAGAAGAATCGCACCGGCGCCAAGTTCGGAGAGGTGTGTGAGAGATTGGGATTCATCAGCCACGAGGAGGTGCTGCAGTTCGTTGGCCAGCAGACGGAAACCCCTTACCTGGATTTCTCCAAGACTCCCATAGAGAGCGAGGCCATCAAGCTGGTCCCGGAGGAGGTTGCCAGATCCTGCAAACTGATCCCGGTGCAGGTAACGGAGGGGTCGCTCACCGTCGCCATGACCAATCCCAATGACATCAATGCCATAGACCGGCTGAGGCACATTACCAACTTAAATGTGGAGCCCAGGATAGCCGACGAGGACACGGTTTTAGGTTACATCGACGATAATTATGGAATGACCATTGATCCGGAGAAGGAAATCGAGGAGAGCTTAAGCCAGGCTTTAAGTTTGGACGAGGTGGAGGAGGAAACGGCTCCTCTGATCAAACTGGTCGATTCGTTGATCGCTCAGGGGATAAAGGAGGGAGCCACGGACGTTCACATAGAGGTGGATGAGACCGTGGGACGCGTCCGCTACAGAATAGACGGCGTACTGGAGACGGCCTATATCCTTCCGAAGAAGATCTATCGGGCGGTGATCAGCAGGATAAAGATCATGTCGGAGCTGGACATAACCGAGAGCAGGGTTCCACAGGACGGAGCTCTTACCGTCACCTACAACACCCAGGATATCGACGTGCGTGTCTCCACCATGCCCATCTTCTGGGGTGAAAGCGTGGTGATGAGGATAC
>CAYOSZ010000261.1:0-4075 GCA_964406715.1 uncultured Ignavibacteria bacterium
AAAGGGCGATAAAAGATTGGAGATGGGGTTGATGTCACCCTGCTCAATCCAGTCGGTGAAAAGCTTTACGTTGTTGTTCTCTTTAAGGGTGAAGGGAGTTTTAACCACGCCGGCAAAGCGAAGCTTATCCCACGAATACATGAGCCCGACGGTGAAATTGACTCCCGAATATCTACTCTCGATATGAGGATAAAACCTGAGCCCATTTATACCATCATCGAAGGTATAAAAAAAGTTTACGTCGCTGGTAAACTTTCCGGTGTAGATATTAACCCCTAATCCCAAGGAGAGGGATTTAAAGAGTTTTGTAGCCAGGGAGATGGTAGCTGCGTCTAATTTGCCTTGTACCTTTTCATCTATGGGGGGAAGCAGATAGTTTTCAACGGTATCCGGACCCTCAAAGATCACTTCATCCAGTATCAAAGCATAGTTATTCTCCTGATAAATATCGGCCAATCTCTGATAAAGCACCCCCCCCACCAGTTCCCTGTCCCGCACGGTGAATGGTATTACCACGCTGGCAAACGAAACGGAGTTAACATCATGCTTCTGCTCGTCCCCGAAGCTGTAATTCCAGCTGTCTGAGTTCAGGGTGGAGGTATACTCTCTCCGGCCCATATAAGAGCTGAAGCTCAAGTTCATCTGAGCCTTGTCCAGCTGGGTAAGTCCGGCTGGATTCCAGGAAGCGGCAGTAGGATCATCGGAGACGGCAAAGAACGCCCCTCCCATCCCTCTGGCTCTGGCTCCGCCACCTACATAATTATAATCGGTCAGCTGAAAGGGGGATAGAAGATAATCCTGTATGGTATAATAGTGGGTGGTATCATTCTCAACCACCGGTCCAAACATCTGTCCGCCTGAGGTTGAAACCGTGGTTAACAAAAAAGCCAATATTACTAAACCTGACAGCTTTAACTTCATTTTGTATAACTCCTTGGTTTAAGTTAACTTTTCAGCTCTTTTCCAAATCCGTCTCATCCAGATCGAGACGACCAAAATCAAGTATAAATTATATCCCTTTAGCCGGTGATTGTCAAGCAGATTTTGCAAGAATATTTCTCTTTTTTTGACAAGGGAGACCAGATAGCATTCAGTCGCCATTTCTTGCGAAACCGGATTTAAAGCATTCGTTGAATTTCGGTCGACCAAAAAACCAGCACCTGACTTATGGTCATCAACTTTTTATCTTGAAAAACTTTATCCTCGTAGATCGTAGACGGGGTTCATCCTGAAGGGATTCACCCTGAAGGGCTCCCAGCCCCGCTACATTGGGCGGGCATGGGTGCCCGCCCCACGAATTCTCTAACAACCCCAAAGGCTATTTTGTTATATGGAATCGTTAACATAATTAGTTGTCAACCTTAAGTTAGGTGCTGGTTTGCCCAGATCACATCTCCGCCTTCGTGGTAAACTCAGCTTTGGTCAGGAAAATAATTCTTGCCTATTTGGAGATTTTATCTAAATTTCCCAGAGAGTAGTACAAGTAGGGAGCTTGGGAAATGAAAATCTTTCTGGTGGTGGGAAGGAAAAAAAGGGGCAAAACCACCCTGGTGGAGAGTCTTCTGCCTGAGTTTAAAACCAGGGGTTACAAGGTGGGAAGCATAAAGTACACCACTGACGACCATGTTTTCGACACTCCGGGGAAAGACTCATTCAGACATACCCAGGCCGGGGCGGAAAGCACCTTGATATTATCCCCGCACAAAATCGCCTTTTTCTCCAATCACCGGCCGGGAGAAAATACAGAAAAGCTTTTGGAATTTCTTTTTGAAGGGTATGATCTAATCATCGGGGAGGGATTCAAGGATTCTCCTTATCCCAAGATCGAGGTGATGGACCCCTCCCGGGATCAGATTCCCCTGTGTACCTCTGAGGATAACCTGAAAGCCATAGTCTGTGACGCGGAAGTCAATTCTTCTGTTCCTGTTTTTTTAATGCGTCAGATCAAAGAGCTGGCGGATCATATGGAAAAAAACCTTTAAGGGAGTTATAGAAGAACAGAGGTGAATGACCTTATAATACAGTTGAGGTTATTTCCCCCCTTACCGGACGACTTTTCTTTCAGAATATATCCACCACCCCTGGTTGAATCCGGCATCAGTTCCTTACTTTATTCTCACGGGAAAACTATACACATTCATCCTGTTACCCCGAGCAAATCCAACTACGGTTATTCCCAACTTCTGAGCTAAGTCCACTGCCAGGCTGGTGGGTGCGGTTCGAGATACCACCAGGCTAAGTCCGCAGTGCCAGAGTTTGGATACGATATCCGAGGAGACCCTTCCGCTTATCACCAGAAATTTATCATTCAATTCCATCCCCTTCAGGAAGCTCTTACCCAACACCTTGTCCACGGCATTATGCCTCCCGATGTCTTCGTTGAACAGGACGATATCACCATTTTGTGCCAGCGCGGCACTATGCACGCCGGCGGTCTGCCGGAAAAGCTCCGATCTTTTTTCGAACCGGGACATGACCTTGAGCACCTCATCAGAACCCAGGGTCAAATCCAGATTAATCATAATATCCTCCAGCGGATCTATCTTCTCCCACCCGGCAAAGCTTTTTCCTTTTCCGCATCCCGACGTTAAGATGCCCTTTAGCTTAAAATCCTCCGGAATCTTATGGGAAGGATGAGTATGAACCGTTACGCTGTCCTCCGTCTCCTCTATGCTTTCGATCTCCTCCCTGGTTTTCAAGAATCCCTCGGAAACCAAAAAACCTGCGGCAAGATAGGTTTGATCATATGGGGTACAGGAAAGAACAACCATCTCCCGATCATTCAGAAGAATCCTCAAAACAGCTTCTTGTGCTACCGTTTCGTCGATCTTTTGATGTCTGCCCTTTTCGACTCTGGTAGCTTCATAAATCCTGACTTTGTTCTTCATGTGTCTTGTTTTGACATGGTTAGAGTTCAGTTGATGTCAAGGGAATAGTAGGTTTTTGATAATCGCTCTTGGCATAATCAAAGAATAGAAAGGCAGGAGAAAAAGAGACTTCACCTGTGCCTCTTTCTCTCCTGCCTTGATTCGATTAGAGCTTAAAGAGGGAAATTATCTGTACATAAAGATTCCCAGAAACCAAAATCCAGCAGAGGCTAAGATAATCCCGCCACTGAGGGCTTTCGCCGTGACCTGTTCCATTCGGCCGACTAAAGGTTCCGTTCGTCTGCCCAGCTCTCTTCCCAGAAGGATCCCCATGAAGCTCAAGAATGCAGCATAACTTCCGCTTATCAGCACATAATCTGCGACCCTGTGGACACCCTCTACCCAGAAGACGTTCTTGAGCAGATATGTGTTGACCAAGCCAAATACCAGATAATTCAAATAAGAGGCTCCCATGCCGACAAATCCCCAGGACAACCACCTGGAAAGCTTTTTGCTCTCGGCCCAGGTGAAAGCCAAATCGATGATGGCGGCAGTGAGAAGGACCGCAGTGACCTGACAGAAAAATATCGAGGGCAGACACAATCCCTTGAAGCCTGCTGCCACCACACCGCAGGCCAAGGTGGTTCCCGGACGTTTCAGGATCAGGCGAGAGGCGGATAGAATCACAATGGCAACCAAAGCCAAGACAGGAGACGTGGGGAAGAATTCAACCCCTCTCATTGCCCTGATTCCTAAAGCCTCCAACCCTCCCCAGATCGATCCGAAAAGGATTATGCCTAAAATCAACTTCCTTTTGTCCATCATATAAACATCTCCTTTTATCCAGAAGGATTAATCTGTGAATGTCAAGAAGGCTTGACCTTGTCTTTGTCTTTTACCTCCTTTATCTTGGCCAGCACCATGCCCACCAGAGAGGCGGTTAAGGTCAGCGTGCCGAAGGGTTTCAGCATCTGGTGGAAGAAGCCCAAATCCTCCGATACTTTTGGATTTTTGACCACGTCCGGATAACGATCCAGAGGTTCGGGAAGCACGTAGATCTTTTTCGTTCCCGTGCCGAGTTCCGTCTCTCCGTATATCACCGGAGACCTTCCCTTCTTCTCCAGTCGTTGCTTTGCCTTATGAGCCATGTCGAGTATTTGATCTCTATCTCCGAAGACCAGGCAATCGGTGGGACAGGCTTTGGCGCA
>CAYOSZ010000262.1:0-4059 GCA_964406715.1 uncultured Ignavibacteria bacterium
CTTTTGCGATCTCCTTCGAGATGTCAAGTACTTTGGAACGTTCTGCTAATGGATGCCCCTTGCAGTGGACTTCAAAGGCCTTGTACCATCCAAATGGAACACGAACTACATTGAAACCTCTCTCTTCCAGATTCTTCGCAACTGATTTGAGAAGCTTAAGTGCTACGCTGGGCTTTGAGGGATCCTCAGTCAAGTGCACCCAAGGATAAACAACTATGTTCGTTTCCTTGACTTCTTTTGCCGCACCAGCAATCATGTCAGCAGTTGCCTTTGCAGCTAATGCTACATCCTTTGCATCTGTTGTTTCAGCAGCGATGAAATTGACTAGGCAAGAGTCCTCAGTCCTGTAGACTTTCTCCTTAACCTCTTCTGCGTTCTTGAGCGCTTTCCTCTTGGCTTCGTAAGCGAAACCATCACTGTGAATCTGTAGCATCCTCACTTTGAAGACCTCAACAGATTATGTGTAATTTCATTTCTCACTTAAGCTTGGCGCAATAGGGTCATATCACAGCTAACGTTTGAATTCTCTATTTTCTAAATTTAATAAAAACTCCAACAATCACAACGACTGCAATTCCGCCAATTCCCAAGAGTATCATCTCAGCGGGTAATAACAAAGGTGTCACCACCTTGACCACAACTGTATCGGATGCAGTATTGCCACTCAAATCCACAACGTAGATTGTGATATTATATTCTCCAACTTCAAATCCATCAAGGTTGAAGATAATTGGAATATCCGAATCCCAACTTCCGGAGGTGCTAAGTGTATCTCCAATATATATTTCAAAAGAGTCTGGGTATAAGTCTGAAGCGTTCCACAGAATATTCACCCCCAAATCTCCAACCATCATTTCAATATCCTCTGGACCAACTAACTCAGGAATCAATGTGTCTGACTCAATGGTTACAAATACAGTGTCAGTGGAATTGTTTCCATAGGCGTCTTGAAACCATATTGTGAAGTTGTATACACCCTCCGTGAGAGCTCCAACGAAGCAGGGAATTGGGTGGATTGGGGGTTGAATTCTACCGCTTCCTGATAACCAGGTACCTCCACCTATATTTTCTCCATCACGAAAGAACGTATAATTCGCAGGGTTATGTTCATACACGATCCAAGTGATAATCGTTTCACTAGAAACGACATCTAAAATCTGAAAATCATCAGGACCCGTTATCTCTGGAGCAAACGTATCTCGCACTGATTCTACAATAACAGTATCAGTTACTGTATGATATTCCCAATCCTTGACTTCAAGTGTGAAGTTATAGGTTCCATACGCTAACACATATGCATCCAATTCAAGATCAATTATCGACGAGCTGTAATATTCAGCAACGATTATTGAATCATTCTGGAAGATTCTATAGACTAGTGGATTATCATCAGTCACACTCCATGAGATAGTGTGCTCACTGCTTCCTTGGACAATCAAAATATCATCAGGACTTGATACTTCTGGAATATCTGAGCCCTTCCCACGAATTCCATAATGGTAGTTAGGATTGTATGATAGTTCTAACGAATCCCCAGCTGAATAGTTGGTGACATTGAATGGTCCTGATGTGGGATATGGATCAGAAGAAAATACTGGATTCCAACTATTCCACCCAGAAAGTCCAATACTCTGTAAGAGGGTCTTTTGCAGAATGATAAGGTCTGATATTTGGCTGAGAAGCCAATATGACTCACTACTAAATTCAATTACAAACATGCTTGGAAGAGGAGCATATGCCCCAACCATATCTTCAAGTCCAACACCCCATGGATTCCCATAAACCATACTCTCTTTATAGTAAGTGAATGAGTATGCAATGTCATTAGCTGTAAGTGGCGTGCCATCGCTCCATGATGCATTTTGAATAATATTGAAGGTGAACCGGGTATGACCTACAGGAACTTCAGGATTGGAATCGTGGGTCTCATCAGCATATGACTCGGCAAGGTCCAATCTCTTTTGTCCATCAGGTCCAGTACGTAGGAGTGAATTAAAGATGTTGTCGAAAATCGTCTTACTGTATTTCGAATTAGAAGTCATAGGATTGAATGAGTCCGGTTCTTGCGCCATGCTCACTCTAAGAGTGCCAGAGAAAGGTCCACCTTCAAGCAGATTGAGATGTGCTTTCAAGTTAGTCCATTCATTCCCAATATTCTTGAATTTGTCCACAACATATCCTTCAAAGTGGTCGGTTCTATATGCAGAATAGTGGAAATCCTCATACACTACAAGTAATGGAACATTATAGTGTAAGATTTTCTGCATTTCGCTAGATGCGTTGTAAACTTCTTGATAGGTTGTTCCATTGATGAGTTGATCCCTAAGGGAATCGTAGGTTTCATTGGCGAAATGGGTTCATGAACGGTTGATCAGCATTACCGGACCAATATTCGTTAGCTAGCCACTCTACATCAAAATCATAGAAGTTGGTGGCATATACAATCATATCATAGGCACCATGGTTATTCATAGTGGAAATGAACGTGTTGAAGTCCACCGCGTTTATTGCTGCATCAATATGTAAGGACTGGAGAGCATCAGCTCCTATTTGAGCACAGCCACCAGCAATCGTAGGTGAGGATGCAGAGTATGTGATTTCGATGTGGATTGGATTACCATTCGGGTCATAACGATATCCAGTAATTGGGTCAATATCGAACCCTGCTGCGTCCAATAAGTTGTTTCCAATGGTAACCTCAGAGCTATAATAGTGATACTCCAAATCTTCCTCAATACTGAAGAGATTATTCGCATAAGGAACGAGTGAGTCAACCAGTTGCGAATAGCCCTGGAAGATATCTGTTTGGACTTTTATCTTGTCATATGCAAATGCAAATGCTTTTCGCAAGGTGGTCCAATTCAGGGGAGCATCGCGACAGTTGATAGTGAGGTGACCATAACCATTTCTAAGAATAGGTGATAACTCAATGTCTGAAGCTGCATCGAGAGTGGAGATGTAGCTATTTCCAATTGGTCCAGACAAGATATCTATCTGATCATCTAGCAAAGCTTGAACCCGATTGTTCTCATTTGTTATGATCTCGTACAACACCTTGTCCGCATATGGGCCAGAATAAGTATTATCAAATCTCAACTCACTTGGTTCAGCGGTTGCATCCTGCACTGATGTGAATGCAAATAGAACGCAGAAAAGAAAAACAATAATGAAATGTCGTTTCCTCAAATGCTCCAACCTCTCTCTATATGTTTAGATATGAATGATATTAATCTTACGAGATAGTTTTTGATAGATTTATATCAGTCCGAAATAGAAAAAACAAGCTCGATATAAGGCACCCATTCTGATATGCAAGCATGAAAGACATTGTTGTCGTATCAGCATGCCGAAGCCCAATTGGTGCTTTCGGAGAGTCATTGAAGGATTTGCAGGCTCCTGAACTAGGTGGACAAGTGATCAGAGCTGCAATCGAACGAGCCAGAATAGACCCAGCAATCATCGGAGATGTTAGATTCGGTAACTGCTTTGAGCCACCCAAGGCTCTGAATATTGCCAGAATCTCTGCGTTACTTGGAGGGATTCCTTGGTCTGTACCAGCCGTTACAATCAACCGGGTGTGTACTTCTGCAATGGAGGCGATTATTAGCGGAGCACTTCAAATTCAGACAGGTTTTACAGACGTAGTACTAGCTGGTGGAGTAGAATCAATGTCCAATGTACCCTATTGTGTTGAGAATGCACGATGGGGTGTGAGACTCTTTGATGGCGTGTTCATGGATGCATTGACAACAGGACTTCATGCTGGAAGTCACTTCTATCCTCATCCCGAAACAGGTAAACATTACATAATGGGGGAAACGGCTGAGTTTCTTAATGACAAGTATGGTTTTTCACGTGAGGATCAAGACATTGTAGCTTTACGTTCCCAGAACAATGCTGAGCGAGCAACAAATGATGGAGATTTCAAAGAAGAGATTGTGCCTATCGAGATTAAGGGAAGGAAAGAAACAAAAATCGTCGAAAAAGACGAACATTTCAGACCAGGTCTGACAATGGAGAATCTCACAAAGTTGAAACCTGCTTTCAAGAAGGACGGAA
>CAYOSZ010000263.1:0-2947 GCA_964406715.1 uncultured Ignavibacteria bacterium
GACGACCTCCTCTTAAGGTTATCCCTGGGTTAGCGGTGTCGGTTACCCGATTGCCTTCATTCCCAAGTGCCGTCCCCACGTTCCCTTGGTTGATAGGTCCAGCGATGGGATCAAAGACCACTCCGGGAGTTCGGTATACGATCCCGTCGGTGTTAATCACCGGACGATGAATCATGTCGGCGGACGTGATTATGTGTGCCGTGGAGGTCAAATCCGGCTCGAATATGGGTCTCTCCGCGGTTACGGTCACACCCCGCACCTCCACCGCCTCTGAGGTCAACTCAAAATCAATGGTGGTGGTTAAATCCAACGAAACAGAAACCCTTTCAACATCCATTGGAGCGTAACCGATAAGCGTGGCTTTTAGCTTGTACACTCCAGGTTGTATATTCAGGATGAAATACTCCCCTTTTTCGTTTGCTGCCGCTCCCATGGTGGTTCCCTCGATCACCACGGCCACGCCGGGCAGCGGCTCACCGGTATCCTTGTCTTTGATAATCCCTGCTATCTTCCCGGTGGTTCCGCCGAAGACCAGCGAGGAAAAGACAAAGAGCAGTATGCTCCCGGTGAGCACCAGCTTCAATATGTGTTTGTTTTTCAATTTACTTCCCTCCCGTTAAAAAGTTAACCCTATAAAGCGTTAACCAAAACGTTTTTGTTTGTTCCGGGCTACTCACCTCCTTTAACGAAAAGTTAACGTTAGATTTGGTTTTTCAAGATGGTTGTCAAAACTTGAACTGTGTTTAAAGTTTGAGTCTTTCTATCCTATGAACGGTGGTATCTTACGTCTGGCCCTGGAATTTCGATCGAATATTATGCCTGTTTTCAAAGCTGTGAGGTAGCGCTTGGTTGTTCAACAACCGCACACTTTGTGGAAATGCTTTTTTAGGCACCTGAAATTACATCTTCCAGAAATCCCATTCTGAACGTTTAAGTTCTTGTCGATTCACCTGTTATATGATCGACAGAAAGCCCTAAAAGTTTAGGATGTAATTTGTGCAGAAAAAGTGCCAAACGTGAACCGACCCTTTATTGATCCGGTCAAAAACCTCCATTTTTTGACGACTGACTCAAGGGGTCACGTGAACGGCGTCAAATCCGATGACTATACGATGGTGAGGTAAATTAACTTCGTATTATATTTTCTTCTGTAAAGTTTTTCCTTTACAATAAACGTTTTTACCCGTCCTCTTCGAACCAGAGGTTCCAGGCTGGCATTAAGATAATGTCGTTTTTTATTTTGTAAAGCTTTTTTTGAATAAAAACCAACTTTTTTTATCCCCTCCCACCGGGGGGAATCAAAAGGAAAATAACTCTATTTTATCGTCTGTAAAGCTTTTTCTATGCGAGATAATCCTTTTTTTATTTTCTCCACGCTGTTGGCATAGGATAGGCGGATATATCCCTCTCCGTATTTCCCGAACGAGGTTCCGAAAAGAACCGCTACTCCCGCTTCATTCAGGATGTAGTCGCTCAACTTTCTGACGTCCCACCCGATCTCCTTCACGTTGGGAAAAACATAGAATGCGCCTTTGGGAGTCCCGCAGCTAATGCGGGGAATGGCATTCAAGCCTTCTACTATAACATCTCTTCTTTTCTTGAACTCCGCCCCCATCCTCTCCACCTCGTCTTGTGGACCGGTGAGAGCTTCGATTCCCGCCCTCTGGGTGAAGGTGGCGGTGCAGGAGGTGGAGTTGGTCTGTAACTTGGAAATTAAGACTGCCAGGTCCTCTCTCATCACCCCATAGCCTAATCTCCAACCGGTCATGGCATAGGTTTTGGAGAATCCGTCTAAGATTATGGTCTTCTCCTGCATTCCCGGAAAAGAGGCAATGCTGTGATGATCACCCTCGTAGATTATTCGGCTGTAAATCTCATCCGACAGGACGAAAATGTCCTTGGAGATGGCGATATCTGCGATCACCTTTAAATCGTCCTGAGTCAGAATTCCACCGGTGGGATTATGGGGAGAATTGATTATGATCATTCTGGTTTTGTCCGTCACCAGTTTTTTCAGCTCGTCCGTATCCAGGCGAAAATCGTTCTCCTCTCTCAACTGGATGGGAATCGCCTTTGCTCCGATGAAGTTTATCACCGATTCATAAATGGGAAAACCGGGGTTGGGGTATATGATCTCCTCCCCCTCGTTGGCTAAAGCCATTATGCAGAAAAACATGATCGGCTTTGCTCCCGGGGTGACCACCACCTGATTGGGAGTAACATTTATCTTTCTGGTTTTTGAGATCTCTTTTGCTATCACCTCTCTCAGCTCGGGAATGCCTGCAGACGGATTGTAATGCGTGTATCCCTCGTTGAGTGCCTTAATACCGGCATCAACGATGTTCCTGGGGGTATCGAAATCCGGTTCTCCTATTTCCAGGTGAATGATTTCCTTCCCCTTAGCCTCCAATTGCCTGGCTTTGGCCAATACCTCGAAAGCGGTCTCGGTTCCTAATCTGGACATCTTCTCAGCTAACTTCATTTTTTCCTCCAATAGTAGTTCTTCGCAGCTGGCTGGGGACTTTGTTATCTCCAGCTCTGGTTTCTGTTAATGTTTACACCCACAGGCAAATGAAATTTATTCTTTCTTCTTTATGTCATAAAGTTGTTTTGCCTTCTGGGCTATATGCTCGGCGGAGACCTCGAATTCTTTTATCAGTTCCCAGGGCTTACCCGATTCGCCGAATCTGTCTTTAACTCCGATCATTCCGAATAAAAGAGGCTTTTTGTAAAGCTGGGTTGCCTGAGAGACCACGTTGGCGATCCAGTTGCCGAATCCTCCTACCTGGTGTTCTTCAGCCGTCACGATGATGCCCGTATCCATCGCCGCCTTAATTAAAGGTTCCTTCTGTAGGGGTTTCAACGTATGTACGTTTATTATCCGGCTCTCGATCCCGAAATCCTCCTTCAATATCCAGGCTGCTCTCATAGCTTCCGGGACTTCGGG
>CAYOSZ010000263.1:2957-4049 GCA_964406715.1 uncultured Ignavibacteria bacterium
GTCAGATCCTCATTCTCCGAGGTATACTCGGATGCCAGTTTCACTTCAAATGCGTCCTTGAAATTCTCTTTCTCTCCCCGGTACCTGTATATATTGGCTTTCCCGAACTTGAAGGGGGTCATCTCATCTGTGATGATAGGGGTTGCCTCACGGGCGAACCTGACGTATTTGGGTCCCTTTATGTCAAACAGCAGCACTTCGGTAGCCTTTTCTGTTTCGACAGAATCACAAGGGACAGAGACATGCATGTTGGGCAGTCCGCAGATTTGGAAGAGATCCTCCAATGCCTGGTGAGTGGCTCCATCCGGTCCCACGGAGACGCCCCCATGTGCTCCGGCGATCAAAACGTTGAAATTCCCGTAACAGACCGTGGTTCGGAGTTGGTCCAAGTTTCTCCCCGCGGCAAAAACTCCATAGGTTCCAAACACCGGGATCATCCCCTCCTTGGCCAATCCGGCTGCCACTCCGGTGCCGCTCTGTTCGGCAATTCCCATACTTAAGAATCTGTTATTTCTCTCCGGATGCTTGTCGTTAAACATGCTGATGGCGATGGAACCGGAAATGTCGGCTCCCAAACAGACAATCCTGGAATCATCCCCTCTCTTGTCCAGGGCGCGTCCAAAACCCTTACGAGTGGGGTCCATATCCACCTTCATGTTATCCTGTTTATTCCAGAAATAATCCCTTTTGAATTTGGGCATCTTGGCTTCCAATTTCCTCGTGGCCTCGGCTTGATAATCATCTGCGATTTTGTCCAGCCGTTTGCGGTCAAGCTTCTTGTCCAGTTTCAGCTGCTCCAAAGCCTGCTCCATCTGTTCGCAGATCGGTGCCTTTCCATGCCATCCCGCCACGTCCTCCATGAAGTCCACCCCCTTGCCCTTGACTGTATGGGCAATGATCACCGTGGGCTGCCCCTTGTGAGCTTTCGCCTTTTCCAGTGCATCCACTATCTGCTTCATGTCGTGTCCATCTATTTCCATCACGTTCCATTTGAAAGCTTTGTACTTGTCCGCGATGGGATCGATGTCCATCACGTCCTTCACCCAGCCGTCGATCTGCAGACGGTTTTTGTCCATTATGTTGATAAGATTA
>CAYOSZ010000264.1:0-4047 GCA_964406715.1 uncultured Ignavibacteria bacterium
ACCAGGTGATCGGTCTGCCCGAAGCCGTGTTTTGCCACGTGGGAGACGATTAACAGCAAGATGCCCAGGACACCAATAACCATACCCAGCCAAAAGAATACCGTACCCCATACGTCGACCTTGATCGGGTCCCAGAATATCATGAAACCCCAGGCGACGTAGCTTAAGAATATTACTATTGTCAAAGCAGCATGCATCACTTTGGATTCCTCAAAACTCCGGCCCTTGTGTTCAAGCAGGTGAGTAATCGTATGAAAGATGTAACTGGCCAAACAGATCAGAAATGCAATCAAGAACTTGTATCCCACAGTCATTCGGCCTCTCTCATTACAATTCCACATGTGTCGGGCAGTCCTTCCGCAGTCTGAAAACTGCGGTTACCTTTCATCAGAATAGGTCAAATCCCGCGTTTTTAAACGAACGGCTCAGGCTCTGGTTCATCCTGATCATCAACTTGGACGGGTATCTGAACTTGAACAGAAACTGGGCATTGTTCTTTATGTTCAGTTTCTTCATTCTCTGTTTGATCTTTTCCGGATCGGCCCATTCGGGCTTTTCCTGTTTTTCCGCTTCCAAAGCTTCCACGTAGATCTTCCGGAGGTGCCTTTCCAGATTATCGTCGAAGCTGCCGTATTTGTCCTCGAAAGCCTGTTTTATCTCGTCGTCGCCCATCATTTGATACTTTTCCCGGTGAGCGATTACCTCCCGCTTAAGCTTGGGAATGTTCTTAGGGACGGTCTGGGGATACCCGATCGATAGAACCATCATGGGAAGAACGTATTCGGGCATGTCAAAATACTTTCTGGCATCGTCGATGACGTCGAGTATGGTGCCTATGTAGACCGATCCCAGTCCATGACTTTCCGCCAGGAGCACCACATTCTGTGCAGAACACATCAAATCGGCGTAGGCTATCAAAAAAGACAGAAACGCTTTCTCCCCCTGGTAGTCCACATCAAAGAGGGATGCCCATTTCTTGATCCGATGAAAGTCGATGCAGAAGATCATGGAGAGGGGAGCACGCTGCACCCAGGGCTGATCCCCGACCATCTTTGCCAGTTCTTTCCTTGAGTCGGCATCCTGTACCAGGATGACGGAGACAGGCTGGATGTTCCCTCCGGAGGGAGCATTGGTCACCACGTCCAGAAGCTCTTCGACGATCTTCTCCGGGATATTTTTGTCCTTGAAATTTCTTGCCGACCTTCGCTTCATCATCAAATCATAAAGCTTCATACAACTCCCTATCGTTTTCGTTTGAAGTGGTTGGTCATATACAGTTCAAAATCCATGTTTGGAGGAGCAAGCTCGAAGGTTTCGATGAACTCATCGTCGCTTATAATCAGGTAGGTCTCCCGTGCTTTATAGTTGGGCCAGAAGTTCTCTATGGACTCCGTAACGAACACCAGAGTCCTGCCGTCATCAGAAAGGCTGTCCAACACATACCGGTTGACGAATCCCTCTGTGTGAAATTGCCGGAACACCAACTTTCCTCTGCCCTCGTCATAGCTGAAAAGCCCCCAATCCTCGTGCTCCTTACCTTCGTGATTCTCCCTTTGTGGTTCATAAAAAGATTTATTCTTAACCTGGAGGAACTTATCCTGGAGGACGAATTCATACTCCCGTTCTAACCTGGAGACGCCGGGCCGGCCCTCTCCCTGACCTTCCCACGAACCCACTAAAACCCGCAGAGGTTTCCAGAAGTCCTGCTTTTTTTTGCTCTGGGCGAAGTGGGTTACCGGAAGAAGCAGAACCGCCAGCACAACCATAACGATAACTTGCTTCAGCCTTGACATGGTTCCTCCTTAGTTTACATCTGCGATTTTTGATATCGTTTCCGCCAATCCCACCAGGCTTTCCAGCTCCGCATCCGGCACCTCGAACGGAATCCGGGGCTGCTGGTTTTTGTGAAGACCCACGCGTATCAAGATGGTCTTCATCCCCAAAAGTTTCGCCGGAATTACGTCTTTATCTATCCTGTCTCCCACCATCAGGCACTGTTGAGGCTCGACGCCGGATGCCTTGAGTATCTGGTCATAGAATCGTATGTCCGGCTTGGTGGTGGAAAAATCGTCCTGGGTCAGGCGATGGGTGAAACACTCCAGAAGAGCCCGCTCTTCCAACAGGTCAAGCAACTCCCTGCCATATTGACCGGCGATCCCGACGTCAAACTCTGCGCAGATTGCGCTAAGCTCGTTTTCTAAATGGGGATTCAGTCTCAACGGTGGTTTTCGGTTCTTCCATTCGCTCAGAAAGGTGGCATACAGTCTATCAAACAAAGTCATGTCTCTGGTTAAGGTTTTCCAAAAAACGTACTGGTATACACCCGGGCAAAAACACTTGACTGCCTCCTCAATGTCCGAGTGATATTCGCTGATAGAATATTCGGGGACAACAGAACTCAAGATCTCCACCGCCAGCTCTGCCCGGACCTGTTCGTGTTCCGATTCATCCAGAATGACGCCGCCAGCGTCCAGCAAAACAGTTGTGATTTTCACGTTACTCCTTTAGGATACAGGTGATCTGGCCCTTCGTGCGTGTTCACCCTCTCCCCCGCCTATGGCGGGATCTTCGACCTAACCCTCTCCCGTCAAGGGAGAGGGAACTTGCGATCTTTTGTTAAACCAACCCCGCTTTTTTCCTCGCCTCCATCGCAATCCGGCTGCTGGGACCGTCTCCTCTGGCAACCGAAATACCAACGTTTGGCCCGACCGCTTCCGATAACTCCGCTATGTCTTTGTGAGTAAAACCCGGGCAGAGGAGGATAGAGTGAATGCCTTCCTTTGTGACCATCTTCCCGCACACTTCCAGCGCTTGATTTTGATCTTTGGTGAGCACCACGTGAAGTTTGAACCTGGGCGTCTCAATAAAGCACCGATGTTTTTCCGGATCTGCATCCGGGTCGTGAGCAAGGAAAAGTGTGTTGAATGTCATGTCGTTTCTCTCCTTTGTATTTGGGTAATCAGTCCTATCATTTCAGCTATGCCCTTGGCGTAAGAGGAATCTCAATACGCCCTTAGTTTCACCCTCTCCCCCGCCTGTGGCGGGATCTTCGACCTAACCCTCTCCCATCGAGGGAGAGGGAATCCGCTCTTCCCTCCCTTGATGGTTCGACCATTCGACAAGCTCATGGTGCTTAGCGAAGTCGAAGCACCAGCTCACCACAAGCGGGAGGGAATAAAAGGGAGGGTGAAGTAAGGACAAACTCCCTACGAGCCTCTCAGTTTCTTTGCCACGTTCAATACGTTTTCTCCCAATATCTCCGCCTGTTTAAGGCGGTTAGGTTGTTTTAAAATCTCCCCTTCCTCTCGTGCTACTGCCGTTACTCCGTTTAACTCCCCCGGCACGCATATTACGCCGCAGGAAAGCATCCAATTATAGATGGCCATGATGGTGATGGTCTGTCCTCCGCAGGTTCCCGCACCGACCGCTATGGCTCCGCCGGCTTTTCCCTGCAAAGGTCTTTCATCCCGGACAGCGTAATGCCTGTCCATCAATGCCAGAAGCTGTGCCGAGACGTTTCGCGAGTAGACCGGGCTGGACAGAATAATGGCGTCGCACCACCTGAAAGCCTCGTACACCTGGTGCATATCATCTTCGATTTTGCATTTGCCTTGCTTTTTGCACTCCTCACAACCGAGGCATGGTTCCACGTTCATCTCCCTTATGCGGAAATGCTTCACCTGCCAGCCTTGCTTCTCGAACGGATGCAAAGCATGCTGCAGGAGAATCTCACTGTTGCCATTCTCTCTGGGAGTGCCGGATATGCCGAGAACGTTCATAAGTTTTCCTCGAACAAGGCTTAATCAGTTACTTCCGGAACGCCGCTTTTTACCGGATTTCGCCAATTCCGCAATCTCGATATTTCGATTTATAATCATAATGGTGCCGATAATGCCCGATGCAACCAGTCCGATATCTGCAAAAACGCCATATGTCCAAACAGCCATTATTCCCCCAAGCGAAAAGATGAACGGGATAGCCAGAATCACTCCGGGCACCCTTTTGTGGGTGAGCAACAGCAGTCCGAAGGTGAAAATGGTAAGCGGG
>CAYOSZ010000265.1:0-4036 GCA_964406715.1 uncultured Ignavibacteria bacterium
CGAAAAGGACTTGCCTTCTAATTTTAGTTTCGTAATATATAATATAATAGGATATGAAAAGCTTTTGATTATGCAGCAGAAGTTAAATGAAATATGACTGGAGTAAACCAACATGAGCAGATTACTGATTGTATCAAATAGAATGCCGATAAGCGTGACAAAAAGGGAAGGGAGCTTACGCTTTCAACCCAGCGTTGGCGGTGTAGCTACCGGTTTGAGCTCCTTCTATAAATCTTACCAGAGTATATGGATAGGATGGCCGGGAATCACTCTGGAGAAAATGAGAGTGGATGAAATAGAGAAGATCGGTGAAAAAATGGCCAGTGAAAACTGCCATCCCGTTTTTCTTTCCAAGCAACAAGCTGAAAATTACTATTATGGTTTCTGCAACAAGACCATCTGGCCTCTCTTTCACCACTTCCCTTTGTATACTTCTTACAGCAAGAGTTTCTGGGAATCATATGAACGGGTGAACCGGAGCTTTTGCGATGCAGTAGTTGAGGTGGCTGAGCCCGAAGACGTAATCTGGATACACGATTTTCAACTGATGCTTCTTCCGGGGCTCATCAGGGAAAAGCTGCCACATGCCAGCATCGGGTTTTTTCTTCACATACCCTTCCCGTCCTTCGAGGTGTTTCGCCTGCTTCCCTGGCGCAAGGAGATCATTGAGGGACTTCTGGGAGCCGACCTGGTAGGATTTCATACCAATGACTACGCACTCTATTTTCTTGACAGCGTTCACCGCCTGCTTGGTTACGAGCATGCCTTTGGCCAAATCAGCGTGGGAAGCCGGGTTACTAAAGTCGACATCTTCCCTATGGGTATAGACTACAAGCGATTTGCTAACGCAGTTAACGATGCAGATGTGCAAAAGGGAATCCGAAGGATTCGTAATCAACTGGGGGACCGAAAGATAATATTATCCGTTGATCGTCTGGATTACACGAAGGGCATTCCTCAACGCCTGGAGGCGTTTGACCTGTTTCTGGAAAAGAACCCGGAATATAAGGAAAAGGTGACTCTTATTTTGGTGGTGGTTCCCTCGCGCATCGGGGTGGAGCATTACGTCCAGATAAAAAATAGGGTGGATGAACTGGTCGGAAAAATCAACGGCAGGCACGGAAACATCGGGTGGGTGCCCATCTGGTATTTGTATCGTTTCCAGCCGTTTCACAACTTAGTTGCCCTGTATAACGTGGCAGACACCGCCCTGGTTACTCCCATGAGAGATGGAATGAATCTCATAGCCAAGGAGTTCCTCGCCACCAGAACCGACGGCAAGGGGGTTCTGATCCTCAGCGAGATGGCGGGAGCTTCAAAGGAGTTGGGAGAAGCCGTAATGGTAAATCCAAATAACCAGGAGGAGATTGCCCAGGCCATAAAGGAAGCTCTGATTATGCCGGAGGAGGAACAGGTGGAGCGGAACAAGATAATGCAAAAGAGACTTCAGCGTTACAATGTGGTGCGCTGGGGCTCTGATTTTATTGACGCTCTGTCCAAAGTCAAGAAGATTCAACAGGAATTGTCTGTCAGGAAATTAACCCAGGAGACACAAAAAAAGCTAATCAGTAGCTACCTGAAGAGCGATAATAGAATTATACTGCTGGATTACGACGGAACACTGGTTCCTTTTGCCGACAAGCCCCAAAAGGCAAAGCCGGACGAAGAACTTCTGAGCATGCTGAATGCCCTTAGTGAAAATCCCAAGAATGAGGTCGTGATCATTAGCGGACGAGACAGAGAAACTCTGGATAGATGGTTTGGAGGCCGAAAACTGAACTTGATCGCCGAGCACGGCGTGTGGATCAAAGATCGGAGCAAGCCCTGGGAGACCATAGAGCCTCTTAGAGATGACTGGAAAGAACAGATGCGACCGGTCCTTGAATGGTATGAGGACCGTACCCCGGGTTCTTTCATAGAAGAAAAAGATTTTTCCTTAGTCTGGCATTACAGAAAGGCAGATCCTCAGTTGGCGTCGATAAGGGCAAGAGAATTAAAGGATGAATTATTACAGCTTACCGCCAATCTGAATCTGGGGATTCTGGAGGGGAGCAAAGTTGTCGAAATAAAAAGTGTGGGGATTAACAAGGGGCGAGCGGCACTGCATTGGCTTTCCAAGGAGGCCTGGGATTTCATACTGGCAATTGGCGATGATTGGACCGACGAAGACTTGTTCGCCGTTCTTCCTGAATCGGCATATTCCATCAAGGTGGGGCTGACCCCCTCCAAAGCCAGCTTCAATTTGGATTCCGTAAAGGAAGTAAGATCATTGATACAGGGACTGGTCGGAACATAACATGAAGAGCCTTGACGATTACAGTGAAATCGTGGGGGATGAGGTCCTCTCCTCCATCTATCGGAAGGCCAGAAAGCTTTCCGGGAAGCATATCCTGCATATAAATGCCACCTACCAGGGCGGAGGTGTTGCGGAAATCCTGGGATCTGTGGTGGTGCTGATGAACGACATCGGGATTGACACCGGATGGAGGATTCTGCACGGCACCCCCGACTTTTTCGCCATCACCAAGAAGTTTCATAACGCACTTCAGGGTGGGCCGATAAATCTCACCGGAA
Organism: uncultured Ignavibacteria bacterium; assembly: GCA_964406715.1. GTDB lineage: Bacteria > Zixibacteria > MSB-5A5 > MSB-5A5 > SM1-73 > SM23-73-3. The sequence continues at coordinate 2,575 of CAYOSZ010000265.1, forward strand.
TGAAGAAACAATTGTATGTCCGGGCCAATGAAGATTTTTCCATGTTTACCCATATCGATCATGATTGTGTGGTGATCCATGATCCCCAGCCTCTTCCTCTGATTAAATACTATGCGAAAAAACAGCCCTGGATCTGGAGATGCCACGTTGATTTGTCAACTTCCAATAGTGCACTCTGGGATTTCCTAAAGAAATTTATTCTCAGATATGACATGATGATCATCTCGAATGAAAAATACAAAAGAGCGGATTTGCCGGTGGAACAGAAGATTATTCATCCAGCCATCGATCCCCTCTCTCCCAAAAATATGGAGATCTCACAGGGAGACATCTCGAAATATCTTAAAAAGTTCGGCATACCCAGGGATAAGCCGCTGATAACCCAGATATCCAGGTTCGACAGGTGGAAAGATCCGGAGGGGGTCCTTCAGGTCTTTAAGCTGGTTAAAAAGAAGATTGACTGTCGATTGGTGTTGTGCGGAAGCATGGCGGCGGATGATCCGGAGGGCTGGATGATCTATGAGAAGGTGGAGCAAAAGGCGAAAGATTTGATGCAAAACGGAGATGTCATACTTATAACCAGCGAGAACAGTATCTTGGTTAATGCACTTCAGAGAGTCTCCGCAGTCATAATACAGAAGTCGACCAGGGAAGGGTTTGGATTGACCGTGGCCGAGGCGCTGTGGAAAGGAACCCCGGTGGTGGCTTCAGACATAGGTGGAATTCCTCTTCAAATAAACGATGGCGAAAACGGCTTCTTAGTCGAAGCTCAAGACAAAAAGGGATTCGCTGAAAGAATTATACGACTACTTGAAAAACCCGATCTGACCCAGGAGATGGGCAAAAAAGGCAAAGAAATCGTCCGTAAGAATTTCCTCATAACCAGAGTCATCTCCGATTATCTCGACTTACTAAACGACCTGATAAAATGATCCTTGCATGATAACAGCCTCCGTCAGCATCTCATCATAATGAAGTTATCTTGTATTCTACTCCCTTAGACTGAGTTTTATACTCCCCAAAAAAACATACAGAAATATTTCTTAATTCAAGAAGTTCAGGCTTGACTTTCCGGATGATATTCGCTATAAAAGAGCCAACAGAATATCCAGGATTCGGACAGATGGCTTAAAAGTTGTGCTGTCGAATCGCAAGAAGGTATAGAAGGCATAATAGAGAATTTGTTAGGAAACAATAAACCATAAACTTAAACCAATAGGAGGTAAGCTCGTGAGACGCTCTAAGCTTTTGTGGGTGTCGGTTTCGCTTCTGGCCTGTGTCATAACGGCGCTTTTGATCCTCTCCTGCGGGACCACCGAGACCAAGCTCATCCCCCGGGAGGTGATCTTCGGAAATCCGGAAAAAGCCAGCCCGCAGATTTCTCCGGACGGAACCATGCTGACTTACTTGGCTCCGGTAAACAACGTGCTGAACGTATGGATCAGAACTATAGGGGCTGAGG
>CAYOSZ010000266.1:0-4028 GCA_964406715.1 uncultured Ignavibacteria bacterium
ATGCGAAATTTCTCTTCAAGATGGTCAGGATAATAGGACAGTTTCGCTTTCCGGAGTCCCTCCTCTCCCAGATCCTGCTCTCGGTTAACATACGATACATTTTGCCAGGATTTCTCACAAAACTGCTGATTGATCACGGCATACAGTCCTTTAATTTCCGGGTTGGCTTTCTCAATGTGGACTAACGCTGTCTGATCGTTCAGCATTTCTCCCAGCGTATAAGCCTCAACCTTACCATCTATTAGAATCACTCCACCTCGCAGACCCAAGGCGCGAAAATTGCCCAGAGCTTGGCGAATGGCATCCCACTCTTCGAGCAGATTCATGTCCTCTTCACAGCGATGCCACTGGCACCAGGTTTCCGTTAAATCCAGACACTGCTTCATGTGTTCGTCGTTCAGGGGAGCATAGGAGAAGGATTGGGAGCGGAGAAATTGGTTCACATGGTTTCGCTTGGAATGGTATTTCCTACCTGTCAGCCGGATCAAATCCTCAGTTCGATAAACGTAATCAAAATGATCTCGGGTTGGTTCAATCAAAAGGTCGGGTGCTCCTTTCAGTTCTGAAACCAATTTTTTATCTGCCCGTTCAATCCGCGGGTTCTTTTCTCCTTTTTCCTCTCCCAACCACTTAAGCAGCATATGTAAAACCTTCAGTCTCGACGGTGGTCCTATGGGTTGAAGGGCGAAAGATTCATCGCCGTTGGAGGTGCTTAAAAACAACAGCCAGTCTCCGTACCTGGACCACCGGAATCCATAATGAAATCGCCAGATGAACAGATTGGTAAAAGTCCACTCAGACGTCTGAGGTTTGTATCTGTTTAAGACATCCTGGATGAATTCTCGATCCTCCAACTGTACAGGTTTGAATTCGGGAAATTCCGGAAGTTCAGCCAATGGTAATCTCCTTTTGCAACGCTCCAGGATTATTTTTAGTCGACTACCTGGCAAGCTTGGAAGTTATCTCTGCCACGTGCCTGCCCTGAAACCGCGCACCTGCCAGTTCATTCTCGGTGGGCATGCGTTCTCCCCGACTGCCCGCGATGGTCGATGCACCGTAGGGTGAGCAGCCGGTGATTTCGTCTGTGCGACTCTGACCCTCAAAGGTGTAAGGCAAGCCCACTATCACCATTCCCTGGTGTAATAGCGTCAAATGCGTGCTGATTATGGTGGATTCCTGTCCCCCATGCTGGGTGTTTGAGCTGGTGAACACGCTTCCCACCTTTCCCGCCAGTAATCCCTTGGCCCACAACGGTCCCGTGCCGTCCAGAAACGCACGCATCTGAGCGCACATGTTGCCGAAACGGGTTGGGGTACCGAATATGATGGCGTCTGCCGAAGCCAGCTCATCCAAGGTACACACGGGAATGTGGGCGAATTTCTTCTGAGGTTCGATGGCTCCGATCTGTTCAAGAATCTCTTGCGGAAGTGTTTCAGGAACGCGGCGCAGTTCCACCTCTGCCCCCTTTACCTCTTTCGCTCCCTGGGCAACCGCTTCAGCCATGCGATAGATATGGCCGTAAACCGAATAAAACACGATGAGCACTTTCATCGTTTTCCCTCCTCCTTTTGCAGTTGCCTATCAACATTAACTCTCATATGGTATTAACCCTTGCCCGGCAGATCAGTCTCAACCCACGCAGAAACTTCCTCGTGACTCTCCACTCTGAACTCTTAACTCTCTACTTGTGGCTCTTGCCCCTCAAGTAATTGATCATAGGTTGCGTGACCAGCGGCACCAGATCATCGATCATGTGCGGCATCAGCCGATCCATGACCTGGGGCATCAAATCCGGCATCTGCTTGGCCATGTAATCAGGCATGGGTATCCGCTCCGCCACTCTGTTCAGCATCACCGGCATGACCTGGGGCATCATCCCCGGCAGCAACATGGGAAAAAGAATGGGAAACATTGGCTTCATCAGGCTCAGCGCTCCCGGTATCTTACCCATGATCCGCATCATCTTCCCCATGCCCAAAGGCATGGCATCCAGCAACTCCGGCCACATGGTGCCCATCAAATCGGCGAAGCCCTGCGGTGTCATCAGCTCGATCATGGCCTCGAACACGGCCCACTGCCTATGCACCTCCGGGTTCGGATCGGGGAAATCGTATCCCAAGGCCGAGGCGGCAAATCGAGCCAGATCCACGGTCTCGACCGGTAAATTTCTCTTGTCGGCGGCCACGCGAAACTGGAATTCGCAGCAGGGACACAAAGCTATTACCTTATTGGCACCGGCTTCGATAGCCTCGTTTAGCCTGATCTTGCCGATGTCTGCGGCCACCTCCGGCTCCTTGAGCAGATTCAATACCGAGCCGCAGCAGTGGGCGTTCTCGCGATTATGGCTCATCTCCACCATCTTGGCGCCGGGAACCGCTTTGATCAACTCGCGCGGCGCATCGTACACGCCGGAGACGCGGCCGATGTGGCACGAGTCGTGCCAGGCCACCGTGCCCCGGTCCACTCCGTCATCCGGGAATTTGAACTCTCCCTTCTTGATCTTGTCCGCCAGTATTTCGCTGTAATGCCTGGCTTTTATGTTGTATTCGATTCCCAGCTTTTTCGCCCAGGTAGGATAGTAATGCCTCCACATCATGTCGCAGGCCGGACAGGAGGTGATCACCGTGTCAGCTCCGGCCACCTTGACCGATTCTATGTTGGCCCTCATTATTTGCTCGAACGTATCCCACAGGCCGGCTACCAACATGGGTGTTCCGCAGCAATTCTCCCTGTTTCCCACGTGAGTGAAATCCACACCGGCCGCATCCAGCAGCCGAACGCTGGCCATGCCGATGTCGTGCTCCACGTAACTGACCGTGCATCCGCCGAAATAGACGTTCTTCGCTTTTACCCCGGGACCGTGTTTGGCTTTCAAATCCTCCGGAAACCAGTCCAGACGATCCTTGCGATATCCCGCCCAGATGTCCCCCTGGGAGCGCAGAGCCGCAGCCATCATTTCAAAAGCCGGGAAGGTCATCTTCTTGTCCTGGTGTACAAGCTGACCCCTCAGCTTCATCCAGGAAGGCTCAATGGGAAGGGCGGCGGAGCAGCGCAGGTTGCACAGCTCGCAGGTTGTGCATACTATCATGGTATCTACCATGAACTGGTCCCACTCCTCGCGTCCCTCCATGTATTCTCTCAGCCAGTACCATTTTCCTCGCGGGCTCTGGCTCTCCCACCCGCGGCCGTAGAACTGATCACACTCATCGATGCAGTACCCGCACTGGGAGCATCCGTAAGCATACCATGCTACGTCCGCAGGAATCCCCCGCACCGGCTTGGTGGGACGTTCGCCCACCTGTGAAATCACCCGATTCCCCAGCGGCCGGGCCAGCGGTTCGAAAACCTTGGCCACACTCAGCGCTGCCGCCGCCAATCCGCCGTCTACCACTTTGCCCGGATTGAATATTCCTCTGGGATCAATCTCTCTCTTGAATTTTCGCAAACGACCGACCCGTTGGGCACCCATGATCTGATCAGCTTTCTTGGTGAAGTACATGCCTGTGGAGTAAGGTCTACCGCCGTGTTTCTCTGCTATCTTCATAATGGTCAACACCAGGCTGAAAACGAAGTTGTACTTGAACCGCCGCTCATCGCTGGGAATGAATCCCAAAATCACTACCTCCGGCTTTCCGTCCAGTCCTTGGCGTATGATCACTCCCTCTTTGACCACCGGCTGGTTAACCTTTCGCTCCACCTGGGCCATGAAGTCTCCCAGTGATGAAAGTGGAATGACCACCTCCGCCGGCACCAGGGACGGACCCAATCGTTTCACCACCATTAGCTTGAATCGGTTTTTCCATTCGTGTTCGGCGATGCGATCGCTCAGGATCTCTCCCTGGCATGGTTCCAGAAGCCCCGGCAGCTTGCCCATCACTGCATCATGATCTCTCTTGCGGAAGGCCAGGGTGGAAATGTAGGCCGCCGGAAGTAGCACCCTCTCCTCCGCCGGATGACCCAGGTGCTCCATCAGAGGCGCCCGGTTTTTCATCTCGGCCATGGTGGGATTGATGAAGACCAACGACCAG
>CAYOSZ010000267.1:0-4019 GCA_964406715.1 uncultured Ignavibacteria bacterium
GATCCAGCCAGTCGCCGCTCTGAACCATCTCCCGGGCCACCTCGGCGTAGTGCGGCTCCCAGGGATCCCACAGGCCGGAGGAGCCCAGAAACGGGAAGTACAGGACGCACCCCAGCAGAACCACCAGCGCCCAGGGCCGCCAACCGGTGAGCGCGTATGCCCAGAGCCTGCTCAAGAAACCCTCGTTCATCGGGATGTTACCTTAGGCGGGCACGGCAGTCGTGTCAAATACTGCCCCGCAGGAAGATGAAGATCCGCCGGCCGATGAGTTCGCCGCCCAGCAGGACGTCGTCGGGGCGGGTGACCGCCGGGGTGTCGTGGAAGGGTATTTCAATAGCGTTGAAGGCCCGCACCCCCGCTTCGATCCAGAAGGGATCCAGATTGGTGCGCCAGGCCAGGTAGGCGCTTAGGAACCACTTGGCCGGGTTGTGGACCGACACCACCTGGTCGAACAGCCCGCCGTGCTCGGGCAGCGCCAGGTCGCTTCCGGAGGCGGCGTGCACCGCCAGCCCCATGCGCAGGCCCTGCTCCCGCAGGTAGTGCAGGGCCAGGTTGCCGAAGTGCATGGGCTCCCAGGCAACCCGGTCACCTTGTTGGCTGTTCGTGGCGGGGTCGTCGGCAATGTACCAGCTGTAACGCAGCGTGTAGTTGAGATTCACCCGGAGCTGCTTCTTCAGGCGGTAGGTCAGGGAAATGGACCCGCCCAACGAGTCGACCTCCCGGCCCTCGTTGCGGAACTCCATCACGCTGGTACTGAAGTCCGGCACGCCGAACTGGTCGACGTTCATCTCGAAGTGGAAGTTGATGGTGTCCCGGTAGCGGTTGTAGAAGACGTCGCCCTCGACCACGAAGGAGTTGTCGAAAAAGTGACCCCGGTAGCCGGCTTCCAGGGCGGTGATGCTCTCGTTCTCCAGTTTCTGGTTGCCGAAACTTCTGCGGACGAAATTGGGCAGGCCCTCGAAGCCGGGTTCGTATTTGATTTCGGCGACATGGGTCGAGGTGTTGTAGTAGCACGGCTTGCGGAAGGCCTGGCCGAAGGCTATGCGCACCAGCTGAATATCGGTGAAACGCCAGACCAGGGCCACGCGCGGGCTCACGGTGAAGGTGGTGGGGGTGATATTGTTGTAGTCGAGGCGCAGGCTGTCGGTCAGGGTCAGCCGCTCGAACAGCTTGCTCTCGTGGTGGATGAAGACGCCCAGGCGGTGCTCGTAGGAGGTCTCCGGTTCCATCTTTTCCGACACCATGGTGAACCAGCGGTAGCTGAGGCCCGTGATCAGCAGGTTGCCCTCGAAGGGAGACCAGGTAAGCTGCACGTCCGTGTCCAGGTTGCCCGAAAAGAAGGGAACGATCTCCGGCAGCTCGCCCATCTTGATGCCCCGGTACTCCAGGGGCAGGTCGATGGCCATGTCCGCGCTCAAGGTGGAGTAGGAAACCTGGCCCCGCAGCCAGTCGGAGTTGTAGGCTAAGAACGCGTGTCCCAGCATGCCCGTCTTGGCCTCGGCGGGTCCCAGGGCGGTGTAGATCAGGCCCGAGATGTCGGTGACGCCTATCTCGAAGGCCAGGTTGGAGTTGTCGGCCTCGTAGTCTACCCGTAGCCGGCCGCGGTTGATCTCGCCCTCCAGGCGGTCGGGCGTACGCCACCCGCCGGTGGCCACCCGGCTGCCGGACAGGTGATAACGCAATGCTCCCAGGCGCTTGTCCAGCCTGAGCGAGAGGCCGGTTTCGTAGTACTCGCCACCACCGAGGAATATCTCGGCCGCGCTGTCTTCGGTCCGCCGGGTGGTGATGGCCACCACCATGGAGTGGGCGTTGGGGCCGTACAGGGCCGAGCCGGGGCCGCGGATGACCTCGATGCGCTCGATGTCCTCCATGTGCACGGGCAGCGCCTGCCACAGGGGCATGCCGAACATCTCCATGTTGGCTTCACGCCCGTCCACCAGGACCAGGGCCTTGTCCCCGTAAAAGGCGTCGGTCAGCGCGCGGGCCCCGACCACCGGGTAGGAGGAGACGACCCAGCGGACGTCCACCTCGGGCACCTGGCGCAGCAGGCAGGCCACGTTGGTGCAGTGGGTGGCAGTGATCATCTCGCGGGTGATGACGGTGACGGCCGACGGGCTTTCTGCGATGTACTGCTGGTGCTTGGCGGCGCTGTAGACGATCTCCTCCTCCATGAGCAGGTCGAACTCGGCCATCAAATCGTCTTCGGAGGCCGATTCCTCGGCGATAGTCCGGTCTAACTGCTCGTCCTCTTCGATGTCCTTGTCTTCCCCGGCAAGGATTGCCGGCGGGAAAGCCAGGACAAGTATGCATGCAACCAATCCCGCCCACCCTGCATGCATTGCTCTTGCCACGTGCGCCTTTCAGACCGGGTGGTCGCTGAGGATCTTCTGCAGGCCGGGGTGGAGTTCGGGGAGGCAGTCCTTCCAGTCTTCGGGCAGCGGGGGCAGGTCGATTCCGGGGAAGGAGCGCTGGACGTAGCCGTGGAAGAAGCTTCCCATCTCCGCCATGACCTTCAGGTAGCGGGGCACGCTGCAGCGGATCTCCTCGGATACGGTCTTGCGGTTCTCCCAGAGCTTCTCCAGTGAGTTGAGCAGGTTGTCGCCCAGGTTGGAGTCCTCGGTGGACAAGTAGTAGTCGTCCAGTTGGCCGCATTCCTGGAAGATGTTGTAGAGCCGCTCGTCCATTGAGACGGCCACCGAGGGGACTCCCCCGGTCATGGAGAGTACCCGGGCGTGGTAGCGCGAGGTCACCAGCGCGGACAGCGAGTGGAGGACGGAGGTCATCTGGTACCCGTCGTAGAACTTCGAGCTGAAGATCTCTTCGGGCAGGCCCGCGGCCTGGCACAGGTGAGTGCAGGGGCCCAGGTCCAGGGCCTCCATGCCGATGGGGATCACGTGCACGTCGTGCTTTTTCGAAAAGCGGCTGACGGCGTCGGCGACTCCCTCGATGTAGTTTCTAAAGAGCCGGGTCCTCTCTTTCGACGTCGAGTAGAAGTAGTAGCCGGTGACGCGATTCTCCCAGTTGCGGGTTACGGCCGCCCGGGCGAGCTTGGTGAGGCTGGGCCGCACCGGCCAGCAGAACGGGTTGATGACCGCCACGCCCAGGAGGGGCTTCTTCCCGTCCCACCCGGTCTTCTGCATGATCTCTTTCTTGGCCCAGGCGGCGTCACCGGGAGGGAAAGTCCAGGCGGTGTCGGTGCCCAGGTGCCCTTCCAGGCCCATCTGGTTGATGATCTCCAGGGAGGGCCCGGTCCGGGCGATGAAGTAGGTGTCTTTGCATAATTTCGCCGCCACTTTTTTCACCAGGGCGTCCATATGGCCGGCCTCGGAGCCGTAGGCGATGCACGGCTTGCCCTGCTTCTTCATCACCCCGGCGGCCTCGCAGAAGAAGAGAGTCAAGGCATTGGCGAACTTGCTCTTGAGCGTGCTGCCCTCGCACAGCACCGCCATGTGGTATCTCTTGCAGGCCTTCAACAAGTCCCGGAAATAGACCGGGTTGAACTCGATCAGTTCGGTGGGAGGATTGAAGTAGGCCTCGGTTTCCCCGAGGTTCAGCGTGAGAATGCCGATCTCGATACGGTCGCGGCCCAGCAGGCGGTAGAACTGGTCGACCATGGCCACTACCCGCACATCCGCGCCGGTGTTGCGCATGCCGTTGTATCCCGCCAGAAGGATTTTCAGCTTTTCGCCGGGCTCCCAGGTTGCGTACTTGCCCAGCCTGGCCACGCCGGAAGTGCTCAGCACGCCCAGGGCCGTGACCGTGTCCATGTCGAACATGTCGATCCTCCAGTGATTCTATTGTGAAATGTCCATAGAGAAGACGATCTGGACGCTGTCTATGCCCTTGATGACGGTGTGCTCGGGAATCGTCCAGCCGGTGAAGTCGAAGGTGAAGCGGGTGTAGTCCAGCTGATCCTGGACGCGCACGCCCGCTATGGAGGGCACCGGCGGTTCGATCCGCTGCTGCCCGCCGGTGTAGGTGGTCTTCTGGAACAGGACCACCAGGCGCGGGGGATCGTC
>CAYOSZ010000268.1:0-4005 GCA_964406715.1 uncultured Ignavibacteria bacterium
GTGTTTCTGACCTTACTGGCGTTACTGATGATTGTTTTTTATTTTTTTTCATCGCTAGTGGTGTGTTAACATAAATTTTTAAATTATGGTGATATTCGAGTTTTAAATCAACCTCCCCTTTGGCATGAACCATACGGTTCATGCCTTTGTCCCCTCCTTCCTATGGATTTCACTTCGTTCAATGTTAAGGAGGGGATTTAAGGGTGGTTCTTCAATTCATCCCACGACCTGAAGGTCGTGGCAATTACCTCCTCCTAAACTTATGTTACAGACTACTGGTGTTTTGAAAACTTAGCATACAAAATACATTCGTCTCTCATAAATACTCCAGCTATCCTTTTCACCACAAAAGTCATAACGAATTTGTTTTATAGGAAGAAAACTCACCCCCTTACCCATGTTCCACGCCTTCGCAGGGAGGGAAGGTGGTTGTTGGGGCAATTCATGCAGAACGTTTTGTCGAAGCGGGGAATTGCCCCTGTAATTGGTAAACACGAACTATGGACGAAGCCAACGCTGGATGGATACAAATACCAGAGATGAAGTCTGTCTGTGGTTGGGAATAAATGTAGGGACAACTCCCCGCCTATGGTGGTTCGACTGCGCTCACCATCCTGAGCAAATCGAAGGACGGGACGTTCCGCATGAGTTGTCCCTACAATTCTTTAACCCCCTGTTTCCCCTTCAGGGTGAACCCCTTCCTACGGATCTTCGATGTCAGGGGGATTTTGTTTTTTCCCTCCCTAATAAGTTTTCGTAGGGACAGCCCTTGCTTCACACTGAGTGCGCTCAGCACGAAGTGTGGCTGTCCGTTTTAAGAGCGGACAGGGATGAACCCTGTCCCTACGTGAAACCTCACCGTACTTTGCCTCTGGAAAGCCATGGAATATTCTCTAAAATAAAACAACGAGGTTGGGAGTGCACCAGCTTGCTGGTGCGATCTTTTCACCATAAAATCGCGAAAGCCCCGCCAAGCGGGATTTACGCTTCGCTCCAACAAGCTTTCGCACTCCAAAAGCATTTATCTTACCGTACCTTGCCTCTCGAAGGCGACGCAAATATGCCGCCCATGGCTGGCAGGCGAAACAAAGAACGGCAAAAATGATAAAGGTTGTTTTTGAACCCCCTGAATCCCCTTTCCTTCGACATTGAGTCTTCCTTCGACCAGAGGTCTCAGGACTGAAGGGCAGGACGAAATGCAGGGTGAACCTTTCCTTCGACACTGAGTCTCAGGACGAAGTGCAGGGTGAACCCCTTCCTACGGATCTTCGTCCCTGCGGGTCTTCGATATCAGGGGGACTTTGTTTTGTTCCTCACTGATAAGTCTTCGTAGGGACAACTCGTGAGTTGTCCCTACAGCTTGACAAAGCAGTTGCCGGGCGGTATATTTTCTCCATGTTCAAAGGAATTTCAGACAAAGACAGAGAGAAGATTTGGGTCCTGGCCATATTTGTTCTTGCCTTCGCCTTAAGAATCATATACCTGCTGCAGATGAGAAGCAATCCCCATTTTTTCTCCCCCACCATGGATCCCCTGTATCACGACGTGTGGGCTCAGAACATCGCCGGTGGAAATTGGATCGGCGGGAAGATATTCTTCAGAGCTCCTTTCTATGCCTACTTTCTGGCCGTTGTCTATAAGATTTTCGGACATTCATACCTCATCCCCCGGCTGATTCAACATCTGGTCGGTTCCTTCTCCTGTGTTCTGGTCTATCTGGTGGCAAAAAGAATGTTTAACCGCAAAATTGCCATACTATCCGGTTTTCTGGCTGCCAGCTACGGAATGTTCTTGTATTTCGAGGGGGAGCTGCTCCTGGACTCGTTTTTGGTCTTTTTCGATCTGCTGCTGATTTTGCTTCTGCTCAAAGCCGGCGAGGTTCCCAAATTGTCCCGGTGGTTTCTCTGCGGAATCGTCCTGGGATTCTCTGCCATCACCCGACCCAACATCCTATTCTTCATACCTTTCGTCTGGCTCTGGTTTTTTCTCCTTTTTTTCAAGGAGAAAGGATTGAAGAAGGTCATCTTTTTCTGTTTGATGTTTGTCCTCGGATCGGCTCTGGTGATTTTCCCGGTCACCTTAAGAAACTACATAGTGGGGAAGGATCTTGTTTTGATCGCCTCTCAGGGGGGAATAAACTTCTTGATCGGGAACAACAGCAATGCGGACGGGATGAGCGCGGTGTTTTACAAGGAGGCTTGGCAATATCGCGATTTCGAACACATGGCGGAAAAGGAGGCCGGCAGGAGCCTTAAACCGTCGGAGGTTTCCTCGTTTTATTATAACAAGGGCATCAATTTCTTGATAAGCAAACCCGGGGAAGCTGTCAAGCTCTGGGCAAAGAAGCTTTACATCTTCTGGAACAAATTTGAGGTCAGCAACAACCAGGACATATATTTTTCCAGAAGATATTCCTCTCTGATCAGAATCCTGCCTTTGGGATTTTGGCTCATCGGTCCCTTGGCTCTAACCGGGATTGCGTTATCCTTAAGAGATCGGAAAAAGAGACTTTTGCCCATATTTTTCATATTCTCCTATATGTTAACGGTGATCATGTTCTTCGTCACCTCCAGATTCAAGCTTCCGGTGTTTCCCTTCCTTATAATATTCTCTTCCTTTGCTTTATTTGAGCTGTGGGAACGGTTGAAAAGCAAAAGCTTCTCCCGGATTATCAGACTTCTTCTTTTGGTAGCCTGTTTCTCCGTATTTACCAACTCGAACTGCTATCATCTCTCGGTGGGCGACTTCTCCCAATCCTATTTCAGTCTGGGCAATGTCAACTTAAAGGCGGGCAAGCTGAATCAGGCTTTAGAGCAATATGATCTGGCTTTGGACAACAATCCTTCCTTAAGGCGGGTTCATCTGAATAAAGGAATCGTATTTCTGCGACAAAAGAAATACCAGGAGGCGGAAGAGGAATTCCGGCTGGAGCTGAAGAACAATCCCCAGGAGGATAGGGCTCATAATAATCTTTCGGCGCTCTATCGTATGCAGAAGCTTTATGATAAGGCCATTCAAGCGGCACAAAAGGCAATAGAGATAAAAGTCTATTACCCGGAAGCTTACATGAACTTAGCTTTGGCTTATAAAGAAAAAGGCGATCTACAAAAGGCAAGAGAGGTCCTGGAGAAGGGCAGAAGATCCGTCCAGCCATTTCCGGAGGCGAATTACCTTCTGGGGGAAATCTATCAGGCCGAAGGGAAATTGGACTCGGCTGTCTTAGAATACCAAAAAGTTCTCACCCTGGACGTGTTTCAGGATGTCGCTTATAATCTGGAGACCTTAGCCTCCATGCAGGACCTCTCCGAGATGAAACATGAAGGCACCAGGGCCAAAGTTCATTTCAACCTGGGGACGATTTATGTGCAGCAGGGGAGAATAGATCAAGCTGAGTTTCACCTCAAGACGGCCATCTCCCTGAAGCCCGATTTTGCCGAAGCATACGCTAATTTAGGAACTCTCTATGACCATACCGGACGGGGAGCGGAAGCTCTCCCTCTGCTCAAAGAGGCAACTTTTCTGGATCCACAGAATGCGGTGTATCATTACAACTTCGGTTTAGCTTACGCCAAACAGTTGAGGCTTGAGGAAGCCAGGGAGCAGTTCGAAAACAGCCTTTTGCTCGACCCGTCGCTGATCGAAGCTCAGGAAAAGCTCTTTTTGGTGGATTCGTTGCTTCAGGTACGGGGTATCCCGTAAAAACACATAGCTGTCATTATTATCGGAGACCTGCACCTATTGGTGCGGGGCGAAGCGAAGAATCTCGACATATATGCCGATTCCAATGTTGAGACCCTTCGCTTCGCTCAGGGCGACACCCTATGTGTCATGCTGAGTGTAGCGAAGCATCTGGTTTTAGATTCTTCTCCCGCTTTTGGTGGGATCAGAATGACATTATTACACACTCTCGAAATGGAGAGATATATAGAGGGGGAGAGGTCTTTAGATGATCTTCGGTCTGGTGTGCCCCCACTTTAAACCTCTTGTACTCCGGGTTAAAGGTAC
>CAYOSZ010000269.1:0-4004 GCA_964406715.1 uncultured Ignavibacteria bacterium
AAAGCTACATCAAATCAGCGATACGAAGCCTGATCAGACAAAAGCTCTACACGGCGGTTAATGTTCTGGGCTTGGCCATTGGACTTGCCGGATGTCTGCTCATTATCGGATACATCAACAATGAGCTGACCTTCGAGAGCTGTCACCACAACAAAGACCGGATCTATCGAATCGACGGCCTTTACGCTCTTAGTGGCTCGCAGGTATCCATGGCCAGCATCATGCCCGCAGTCGGGCCGGCGGTGAAGGATGCTTTTCCCGAGGTGGAGCGTATGGTGCGAATGAGGCGGCTGTGGGACCTGCCGGTGGAATTTGAACCAAACCATATGGTTGAGGTCAAGAACTGTTATGCCGCCGAGCCGGAATTCTTGAAGATATTTACCCTGCCTCTTAAACAAGGAAACCCCGAAACCGCTCTGGAGGCGCCCTTCTCGGTGATCATATCCGAGCGCTTGGCCAACACCTACTTCCCTGGAGAAAACCCGATCGGAAAGACGGTGCGGGTCAAAGAGGAATTCGAGGTGCAAGTCACGGGCGTTTTCGAGAGAATTCCCGCCAATACTCAACTGAAAAGCGACTTCGTTGTCTCGTACTCAACGCTCGAGAAAATCGGCGAGGACACTCAGTCGTGGACGAAACTCTTTCAGGATTACACTTACCTGCTGTTGAGACAGGGGGCCGACCCGGCAAAGGTTGAACAAGGGATACCCTCGCTGGTGGCGCAGCACGTGGGTGAGGAGGAAGCGGATAAATACATACTGCAGCTTCAGCCCCTGAAGCAGATCTATTTGCATTCAAACTTAAGCTACGAGTTGTCTCCCAACGGTGATCCCGCATACGTTTACGTCTTCGGATGCGTGGCCTTTCTGATCCTCTTAATCGCTTGCATCAATTTCATAAATCTGTCCACCGCTCGCGTTTCGCGCAGGCTCAAAGAGGTAGGCGTTCGAAAGGTACTGGGAGCTTTCCGGTTTCAGCTGGTCAGACAGTTTCTAGGTGAATCCATGTTGTTGACTCTCCTTTCCATGGCCTTCGGCATCGCCCTCTTTGAGATCGCGAGACCGCGTCTGGAGTCTTTCTTGGGACGGCAGTTGGAGATAAACTTATACGGTGATCCCGTGCTCTTGCTGTCGATTCTTGCCATGATCGCCGTTGTGGGGTTGCTTTCCGGAAGCTATCCCGCATTGGTCTTATCTGGTTTCCAGCCATCCTTTCTGTTCCGGGGCGAGGTCTTCGGCGCCGGCAGAAAATCTTTGGTCAGGAAGATCTTGGTGGCTTTCCAGTTCATGATCGCGGTGGCTTTGTTGTGCGTGACCTTTGCGGTTCACCGGCAGATCGATTTCGCCCTGACCACCGACCTGGGATTCGACAATAAAAATGTGCTGCTGATCGACGCCGGGGAGGGTATCTCACCGGAGAAACAGGAATTGGTGAAAAACGAGATTCTAAAAAGCGGCCTGGCTTCGTCGGTGACCATCGCGGATTGCGCTCCCGGCGAAAATCGACATTCTCTCTACCATATTCGCCCACAGGACAAACTGGATCAGGACCCCACGTTCCTGCACGGCATTCGTATTGATCCGGACTACCTGGCAACCTTTGGAATCAAACTGCTGGAGGGAAGGAACCTCATGCCAGAGTCGGCCGCCGATGCCGGGAACTCTATCCTGATCAACCAGGCGGCGGTCAGGGACTTTGAGATAGACGAGCCAATCGGATTCAAGTTCTACCTTGGGGACAAAGCATACGAGGTAGTAGGCGTGGTCGAGGATTTCCATTCTCACTCTTTTCACGAGCAAATCATTCCAATGGCGCTTTTTGCCGCCCAAACAGACAGGCGCCTGATTGCCGCCAAGCTGCCACCGGACTTTGCCTCCCAGACGATAGCCGAAACCGAGAAGATCTGGAACCGCATCGCAGGTGAAGTTCCCTTTGAGTATTCCTTTCTCGAAGACGTGATGAGTAAGAACTATGATGAGGAAAGAAAACTAGGTACGCTATTCACGACGTTTTCGCTTTTGACTGTGTTCGTGGCCTGTCTGGGTCTATTTGGCCTGGCGTCTTTCAGCGCCGAGCGGCGAACCAAGGAGATAGGGATCAGAAAAGCATTAGGTGCCTCGGTTGCGAGCATAGTTCATCTCTTGTCCAAAGAAATCGTGATACTGGTTGTGATCGCCGGTGCTATAGCCTTCCCCGTAGCCTACCTGGCCATAAGCAGGTGGCTGGAGACCTTCGCCTATCGCATGGATATCAGCCTGTCCATATTCCTGTTCTCCGGCCTGATCGTACTGATTGTCGCTCTGGCTACGGTCAGCTATCAATCCGTAAGAGCTGCTCTGGCTAATCCAGTAGATTCTTTGAGATATGAGTAGAGAGGAATCTTAGATTACTGCAAACTGGACGCACACAGAAATCCAATGAGAGTAAAGTTGGGGCTGGGGAGAGAACTGTTAGAGAATCATCCATGAATCCACCGCTTATCCCTCTTGACAAAGAGCTGTCTCTTATGTATGCCTGACTGATGCGAGGACTCCCTTGCCGCTGGTGAAAAAGGGAGAGAGGCAAGAGAAACGAAGCGTGAACCGCTGTTAAGTGTGGAGCTGGGTAATAAGGTCTTGGATGTGCTGAAATTGGTCTGAGGATTGACATTCGAACACGAAGAAAGTTCTAAACTCGTATCGTAGACCCCGCATTTTTAAGGCGGTTCGTAGTTCGTGGTTCATGGTTCGTAGCTTCTCAACCCTACCCAGAATATTCAAGACAAAAGACAGAATTTGGTTTTGCGGCGGTCGGCGGACGACGGACGAAAAGCGGGATTTCAAAACAAGCCAGGGGTCGTCCCGTCCTTCGACCGGCTCAGGACAGTGAGTCTTCGATCCTGCCCTTCGGTCCTGCACTTCGTCCTGAGACTCAGTGTCGAAGGAAGACTCAGGGTCGAAGGAAGCTCAGACCGAAGGGCGAAGTCGAACTGCCAGAGGCGGGATCGGCCCCGCCATCAATTTGAACCTCCCGAAGGGGAGGTTTTCTATTGCAAACTTTCGAGAGGTTCCTATATTATTAAAAATTTTATGAGGCAGATGATTCATCGGCGCATCTGTTGCCAGTGCTGCGTAGATGATTCTATTAAATCTATGTTAGTAGGAAAGGATGACTGGATGGGGAAAAAACGAAGTGCATCAAGAATGATATTTCTTAAGACAGGTCTGGCAGCTTGGCTCTTCTGTTTTTCTGCTGTGCTATGGCAATGCCATGATAAGGGATCAACTGATTACGGACGATGGATGGAAAAACCTCAGAGTGAATGGCCGCAGATCACGATGATTAACCAGATCGAATACACTGACAAGAATCATCCTGTGGCAGGATGCAGTTTTCTATTGGATACGGGAGATCAGATTCTGGCCGCCACGGCCAAACACATCCTGATCTTTTTCAAATCAGAAACCATGGAGTCGGTTTCCTTCAAGAAAACCCTGAAGCTCTGGAAGATGTTTCCAAAGAATAATCCTGATGATGTGGTCGTGGTTGATAAACTGATTAATGAGAATCCAGAAGAGCCTTTGGAGCACATACCACCTGAAAGAGACTGGCTGCTGTTCACAATCAAAGAGAGGTCCCAAAACATCCAGCCTTTAAGATTCAGATCCAGTCCAATACAGGAGGGCGAAACAGTCTATATTATTGGTTGGCGGTATACGGATAAAGATTGCCCTCAAGTAGTCTATGAGGGTAATTTTGTGAGATCGGAGAAGGGATCTTTTTTCATAACTACCAAAGAACTATCTGACAATACCATTCCTGGATTGAGCGGTTCTCCGGTTATCGACTCCAACGGTTACTTGCTCGGCCTTATGTCTCAGAAGGCCGGGAAAATGGAGAGGCCCTCTTCTCTCGACTATCCCAGGATGCTTATAGAAAAAAAGACCAATACCAACGAATAAGGTGGTTCACGGTTCACAGTCCCCACCCAATCTTCCCAAATAGGCGGCGCGCTGCGGACTTGA
>CAYOSZ010000270.1:0-4001 GCA_964406715.1 uncultured Ignavibacteria bacterium
CTGTTTTCCAACTGACTTTAGTCAGGTGTGCATATATTCATACGAACATAACTGGCACAAGAAGCGGGAAAATTTCGCTTGACTTAACGTCAGATAGTGCCGGATGCTCCACAGCTCTGCTGTGGGAGAGTCCGTAAGAAGGTGCTCTGCGTCCCTTCCACCAAGATAAAATCCCATTAATGGTGAGATTCTAACCATTCTTATACCAAACACGTAAACTCTCTTTCCACAAAGAGCAAATTCACACCAACTTTTGTTGTGAAAAGGATAGCTCCCTTGTTTATAGGAGATGGAATATATTGTTCATGCACCTTTACCGAATTTACAGGATGCGTAACTTTGAATTTTGAGTTGTGATTTTGCCCAGACGGGTTCACCCTGAACAGGTTCACCGTGAACGGGCAAGCGTCCGCTTGAATTTTGATCTTTTCCGCCAAAGGCGGGTAGACACCCGCCCGTCTGGGCGGATCCCTGCCCGACGTATGGCAGGCGGGCGCCTATGGCGGAGAATTCTCAGCTCTAAATATCTTTGATTTTATTGAACCCTTGAACTTTTAAACTTTTGAACTCATATTTTGATTCTTTAACCTTAAACCTTGAACTTGAATATTGAACCTAACACCTTGAACTCAATTGACTTGGTGGTAAAGTGAGAAAAAAATAAAATACCACCAGATGCACCAGAAGCACCAGAACCACCAGTCAAACATCTCCGTTTGCGGTGAATCCTTCAGATCAAGCTCTTCAGGGCAAGTCCGCTTGCGGTGAATCCGCTTGTGGTGAACCCGTTTACGGTGGATACATTGCAGAAAGGATTTAGGTGTTTCTCCCTGGTATTTCACTTGACCCCTCGAATCCTCGATCCCTTGAATCCTTTTCCGCAAAAGGCAGGATCAGGATGAATCCTTCAGATCAAGCTCTTTAGAACAAGACCGTTCATGGCTAATTCGTTCAGCCCGTATTTATGAAGCAACTTTTCTCAGTGAGAACTTGACAAATCCAATAAAGCAATTATATTGATTGTGGCAAAAGAGAAAAGCGTAAACAGTAATATATCCCCCCGAGTTGCTACCTATGGCTGACTTCGAGATAAAATCCGTTCTTTGCTTGCACGAATTTTCAATTCCAATGTTAATGCTAACAATCTAACCAAGGAGAAGAATCCCATGACCCAAAGGAGATTATTTTGGACCTTTGTGTTGATAATTGCATTGGTGATCTTGGCAACTGAAGCCTCCTTTTCCGCGGGACTTACCAAGGCCGACATTGCCGCTATGCAGAAGAAGGGAGAAATCGAGGGCTGGACTTTCACGATGGGAGAGAACCCGGCCACCAGCCGCTCCATAGATGATCTGTGCGGGTTGGTGGTGCCGGAGAACTGGTGGGTGGATGCCCGTTTTGATCCCTGCACTCCCACTAAGGATTTACCGGCTGCATTCAGCTGGTGTGATTCGGGTGGCTGTACTCCGGTCAAGGATCAGGCTTCCTGCGGCAGCTGCTGGGCTTTTGGAACGGCGGGTGCGCTTGAGTGCAACATAAAGATCAAGGACGGCTTTACGGTGGATTTAGCTGAGCAGTGGCTGGTGAGCTGCAACTCAGACGGATGGGACTGTGGTGGTGGTTGGTGGGCGCATGACTATCATGAGTGGAAGACCGACCCCTGCGGTGGAACCGGAGCCGTATTAGAAAGACATTTCCCTTACGTTGCTTCCGATGTTCCCTGTAATTGCCCTTATCCGCATGAGTATCTGATCGATGACTGGGCTTATATCGGCAGCCAGTATGGCATTCCCCCGGTGGATAACATCAAACAGGCTATCCTGGATTACGGACCGGTGTCGGTGGCGGTTTACGCCAATTCTGCCATGCAGGCTTACATTGGCGGGATATTCAACGGCTGTTCCAGCGGTACGGTTAATCACGCCGTGGTGCTGGTAGGCTGGGACGATAATCAGGGAACCGAAGGCATCTGGATCATGCGCAACTCCTGGGGCTCTGATTGGGGCGAAGACGGATACATTCGTATCCCCTACGGCTGCTCAAGTATCGGCTATGCTGCCTGCTACGTGGATTATCCGGGTGCGCCTTTGTTGAAGATAAACCTTCCCTATGGTGTTCCGGAGATCATCGATCCCGAAGAACCAACAGCTATCACGGTACAAATCGAGGAGGTAACCGGTTCATACGTTCCCGGAACCGGTATGCTTTATTATCGCTATGACGGTGGTATCTATCTCACCTCGCCTTTGGCATCTCAGGGGGGCAATCTTTACGAAGCCACTCTGCCCATAGCCGCCTGTGATGACGTACCGGAATATTATTTCAGCGCCGAGGCAGTTGAGGGTGAGGTGATATACAATCCCTCCGATGCTCCTGCCTCTGTTTATTCCTCGCTGGTAGGTGAGCTTACCCCTGTTTTTGCGGACGATTTCGAGGCCGATCTTGGCTGGACGGTGGAAAACGATCCCAATCTCACCGACGGCCCCTGGGAACGCGGCGTTCCTGCTGGTGGGGGCGAACGGGGTGATCCACCCACCGATTTTGACGGCTCCGGAAACTGCTATCTTACGGACAACGTCTATGGTAACTCCGACGTAGACGACGGCATTACCTGGTTGATCTCACCAAGTTTGGATCTCAGCACCGGTGATAATGCCATAGTTCATTATGCATTGTGGTATACCAACAATTACGGGAACGATCCCAATAACGACTACTTTAAAGTCTACGTCTCCAACAACGACGGAGCAGCCTGGACCCTGGTGGAGACGATCGGACCCAACACCTCCGCCGGGTGGAGAGAGAAGAGTTTTATGGTCGGTGAATTTGTCACACCCACCAGCCAGGTCAAGGTTCGTTTCGAAGCCTCGGACTTGAATGACGGTTCCGTGGTGGAAGCGGGCATCGATGCTTTCGGCGTTTCCCTCTTTGAGTGCACCGGCGTTCTCTGCGGTGATGCCAACGGCGATTTGAAATTGGATGTAGGAGATATCATCTATCTGATCAATTACCTGTATAGGAATGGCCCCGCACCGGATTGCGATCCCATCACTGATTGCGGGGACATTAATGTGGACGGCGAGGTGGATATAGGCGACGTTATTCATCTGGTCAATTATTTATATAACAACGGTCCGGCGCCCGGCATCCCAACTCCATAGGATCAGCCAATTGAATCGATAAGAGGGAAGCCCTCTTCCTGACGAAAAGAAAACCCGCCAGGTTTTTGACCTGGCGGGTGCAATAAAGATCCCCGTCACATATCTTATTCGAATCCCCGGTGAGCATCCGAAGATAACCTTCAAGTGTACAAGCGGAGTTTCTTGTCGAAACCTTGACAAAACTGAGAAAGTGATTATATTAGTTCAAGTGGTAGTAAGCTTGATAAGCAAACCCGAAGCTTCTGTATCGCTTTCTGGGGTTAGATTGCAAAGATAATCGGTTTTCTTTTTTTGCTCAGAGTCGCTTCGGCATCGAGTATCGGAGCCGATAAACTAACGTGAAGGAGGAAGAGATAATGACCCAAAGGAGAATAGTTTCGACCTTTATGTTGATCATTTCATTGGTATTCTTGACGGTTGTAACTTCATTTTCCGCGGGGCTTTCCAAAGCTGACATTATTGCCTTGCAGAAACAGGGAGAGATAGAAGGATGGACTTTCACGGTTGGAGAGAACTCCGCCACCAGCCGCTCTTTGGATGAGCTGTGCGGGTTGGTGGTGCCGGAGAACTGGTGGATAGGTGCCCGTTTCGATCCCTGCACGCCCACCAAGGAAATACCAGCTGCATTCAGCTGGTGTGACTCGGCTGGCTGCACCCCGGTCAAGGACCAGGCTTCCTGCGGCAGCTGCTGGGCATTCGGAACGGTGGGTCCGCTGGAGTGCAACATAAAGCTCAAAGACGGTATTACGGTGGATTTAGCTGAGCAGTGGCTGGTGAGCTGCAACTCGGACGGATGGGACTGTAGCGGTGGCTGGTGGGCGCATGACTATCATGAGTGGA
>CAYOSZ010000271.1:0-3103 GCA_964406715.1 uncultured Ignavibacteria bacterium
CGCTACAACGGACATTAAGAATTACCAGATCTAGCTGATATTCAGGTTTGCGCAGAAAAAAACCTTGAAGAAAACATTCAAAGGGATTATTATGCATATGAAAAAGGGGAGTTATAAGAGAAAAGCCTTTAAGTCTCTGTGACGATTCCAGCTTATCAGAAAGAGGAAAAAGAAGTTGGTTGGGGTGTTAGAGAAAGACAAACGGTCATAACATGGCTGTTTTACAAAAAAGTTATCTTAATTCACAAGGAGAGAACAATTGCGTTCGGTGGAAACGACCACTCCGGAATTGGAGTGTCATCCCTTGACCTTTGACCGGTGGAAGGACTTAGAGAATCTGTTCGGAGAGCGCGGAGCTTGCGGCGGGTGCTGGTGTATGTGGTGGAGACTGAAAAGGTCGGATTTTGAGCGACAGAAAGGTAGTAAGAATAAAGCTGCCTTAAAGAAAATAGTGAAATCAGGTCAGATTCCGGGAATCCTGGCTTATGCCGGAGAAAAGCCGGTTGCCTGGTGTTCGGTCGGTCCAAGAGAGACGTTCCCGGCTTTGGAAAGGTCACGCGTTTTGAAAAGAATCGATGATAAGCCGATCTGGTCTGTGGTATGTTTATTTGTCGATAGAAAGTTCAGGAAGAAAGGGGTATCCGTGGCGATGCTTGAAGCCGCCATTGATTATGTAAAAAAGAAGGGTGGGAAGATCGTGGAAGGATATCCCATCGAACCGAAAAAGGGCAAATGGCCCGATGCTTTTGTCTGGACCGGGGTGCCTTCGGCTTATCTGAAAGCGGGATTCAAAGAGGTTCACCGGGGATCGCCTACCAGGCCGATAATGAGGTATCTTGTTAAGAAGTGAAAGACTAAACTTTTGATGAATCCTTGGAGTGACGAGCTTAAGCTTCACCGGAGATTTATTGAGAACAGGCAGTCTTTTTGAACCCAACTAAAGGATTTGTTGAAAAGACGGCATTCCGGGGTGGGATAAATTCCCGCCCCTATGGGAGACAATTAATTATTATCCATAGAGCAGGTTCATCCTAAAGGGGATTCACCCTGAAGGGCATTTAATCCTGCCAGAACGTTTTCAACAGTCCCCAAAGTTGGATGCTTTGGTTTGGCAACATAATAATCATTTAAAGAAGAGAGAAAGAATGGCAGCAGAGGATAAGAAAGAGCAAATCCTTTTGAAAAACGTTAATCTTCTTGATGTGGAAAAGGGCATCTTAAGAGATGGCGTGGATATTCTGATTGAAGATGACAGAATTAAACAGGTCGGTAAGGTTGACGCTATAGATAAAAGCAGTCTCAATAGGATCGATTGCTCCCACAAATACACTCTGCCCGGATTTTTTGAATGTCACGCCCATTTAACCGTGTTGACAAACCAACCGGATGACGATAAAAAGGAAATTCTGGAAGAATGCGGCATACAAGGAGGAAACTCTTCTGAGGAATTGGATGGGCAGGTGCTGAGAGAGTTCGTGAATAAGGGAATCGCCCAGATACGGGATTGTGGTGGTCCGGTCGAGACTCTCAAGGCCATGAAGGACAGGATCCGGCTGGGTGAATGTGTGGGACCCGACTTATTCTATGCCGGTCCCATGCTGGAGAAGAGTCCTTTAAGGGGTGCGGAAAATAACAAGCGATGGCCCGGATTTACCGTAGCAGTCGATGCCAAGAAGGATGCAGAAAACATAATCGAACGAATCTCGGATGAAGGAGCAAGCCTGACCAAAACCTTCGGCAAGTTCGATGAAGAGGTTCTGAGATACCTGCTTGAAAAGGCAAAGGAACGTAATCTTCCCGTTACTCATGATCCCGGCCCAACGTTCTTCCACGCAGTTCCGGTTGACAGGGCTATCGATCTGGGCATCAGATGCATAGAGCACGGAAAATCACCCTGGTACGTGGGGCTGAAAGACGATCTGAAATCCGAGCACGACGAATTGATAGATGCTGACCCGGAAGCCCAAGAAGGTTTCATCCAGAAAATGTTTTCAATGGGCACAGAATCCATTTCGCTCAACAGGCTGCAACAGTTGACAGAGAAGATGCATAATGGCAACGTTTACATATGTCCGACGTTGCACGTTTTCAGGCATTATGCCGAGCGTCCCGAGCAATTCAACCCAAAAGAGCCGGAGAAGTTCAGAAAGCGATTCGAAACTTTATACGAGGTAGCGAGTTTTATCACCAGGGAGATGATCAAAAGCAGCATAAAAATCCTTGTGGGACACGACGGATGGAATCCGCTTTTCACCCTTGAAGAAATGCAGGAGCTAAGCCATATTGGTCTTTCGGAGTCGGAAATTATCAAGGGTGCAACCATCTATCCGGCTCAGTGGCTGGGAATCGATGATAAGTTCGGTTCTATATCGCCGAGTAAGAAGGCAAATGTCTTGGTCCTGGACAAGAATCCGCTTGAAGATATTGGGAATATGAGAAGTGTCCATGCTGTGATAAAAAGTGGAAAAATTGTGTTTCAGACATAGAGTCTGCAATAAAACTTGAAGGGTGAACACATCTTGATTTAACACTGTCGAATGACGCCGACGAGGTTGACCGATCTGGTACTTGATGCACCCCCAAAAGATAGGTTTCGTAAGGAAGTATAAAACCTTAAAGAGAGGAGGTTTGATATGTTGTCCAAAAGATTTATAGTTACCGTTATCGCCGTTCTGATCCTTATTTTCGGCTGGCAAAGCCTGAGAGCTCAAACCCTGGAGGAGATTCTGAGCAGGCATGCGGAAGCCCTGGGTGGAGAGGAAGTACTTAAAGCAAACAGGAATTCCGTAGCGGAGTTTGACATCGTCCTTCCGGGCGGGCTGACCGGGGAACATAAATCCTATTTCAAATATCCCAACCAACTCAGGTCCGAAACAGATTTGAAGGTCGTGACGAGCTTAACCGTTTATGACGGCGAGAAAGGATGGATTCGGGATCCGAATGGACAGGTTCGCGAGTTAGCCGGCATGGAGCTGGAAAACATAAAAGGCGAAATCTACTTCAATCTATACGGATACCTGTTTCCGGAAAGAGCCAAAGGAGAGGTGGAATACCTGGGCCGGGAGGAAGCGGATGGCACAAACTACCATGTGATTTTAGCCAC
>CAYOSZ010000271.1:3113-3949 GCA_964406715.1 uncultured Ignavibacteria bacterium
GAAGGTTCCGAGCCGGTGAAGATATACATCGATCCTCAAACGTACTTGATAGACAAAACGGTCAGCAGGGAGGATGTAGTCGAGGTCACCAGTTATTATTCGGACTATCTTGACTTCGCTGGAATCAAGGTGGCGACCTCGTATCGCATAAGCACGGGAGACGTGGCTTATGACATGACTTCCACGTTGACCGACATAGAATTCAACCAGCCGCTTCCTGACGAGCTATTTACTATCCCCACCGCAGCGGAGATAGATTACCATTTTACGTCCGGGAAAGGTTTCGTCGAGGTCCCGTTCGTGCTGAACAGCAATCACATCCATATCCCGGTGGGGATCGGTGAGGCGATGCCGATGAACTTCATCCTGGATTCCGGTGCGGGCATGCCGGTGGTCGACACGGATGCCGCCAAGAAGATGGGCCTGGAACTTGTCGGTAAATTAGAGGCTCGAGGTGCAGGGGAAGGAACCCAGGAGGCTAATTTAATAACCCTTCCGAGCATAAAGTTCGGCGATCTGGTCATCGACAGCGTCTCCGGGGCAACCATCGGTCTAAAATCACTTGACAAATACGAAGGAATGCCGGTGGAGGGAATTTTGGGCTACGACGTCTTCAGTCGATTCGTGGTCAAAATCGACTATGAAAACGAAAGACTCACCCTGTACGATCCTTTGGCATTCAAATATGAGGACAATGGTGAGATTCTTCCAATTACGCTTGAGCAGAATCACCCCCATATCAAGGTGACAGTCGACGGGAAATATGAGGGAAACTTCGTGGTCGACTGCGGAGCCAGAAGCAGCCTGGCACTTTACACCCCGTTTGTCAAAGAGCA
>CAYOSZ010000272.1:0-1900 GCA_964406715.1 uncultured Ignavibacteria bacterium
CTCGAAGAGCTGTCCGGCCCGCTTCACCAGCACGTTGCCCTTGGTGCTCTCCTCTCCGATGGAGAGAAGACCGATGCGGGGCGTCGGTTTCCCGAAAACGTGACTCATGTAAACGGATCCCATGACCGCGAACTGGTAAAGGTTTATGGCCTTGCACTCTGCGTTGGCGCCCGCATCCAAAACTGCAACGATCCCTTTCTCGCTGGGCAGGAGGGAAGCAATGGCCGGGCGGTTGATCCCCTCCAGCCTTCCCAGGGTCATCAAGGCGTGGGTCATCACCGCGCCGGTGTTCCCCCCGGAGATGAAGGCATCTGCCTTCCCCTCCTTCTGCAGCCGCATCCCCACCGCGATGGACGAGTCTTTTTTCTTCAGGCTTACCACCGCCTCATCCTTCATACTGATCTCCTGGGGAGCGTGATGAACCACAAGGGGCGCCTCGGTCGCGCTCAAGCGGGCAAGCTCGGATTGGATGCTTTCTTCCTTGCCCACCAGAACCATCTCGAAATTGCCGTGGTTCTCACGGTGAGCCCAGATCGATCCTTCCACCACCGAGGCGGGGGCAAGATCCCCGCCCATAGCGTCCACCGCTATTCTCACTTTTCCGTTCTCTTTTCCCGCTAAGTCTGCCGACACTTCCACATACCTCAGCCTTGGGTTTTCACAACCGAAACTGCATCCCCCCGGAAGCTTACTTGGTCTCCGGCGGGGTGACTACCTGTCTGCCCTTATAATATCCGCAATTGGGACAGATACGGTGCGGCAGCTTGGGCTGATGGCACTGCGGACATTCCACTATGTTGGGAACGGCAAGTTTCCAGTGGGTACGCCTCTTGGCGCCGCGCGACTTGGAGTGTCTTCTTTTTTGTAAAGGCATGGCCTTTCCTCTTTGTTTGTTTGGTTACGGCAGATCAAAATTTTTTCTTCAACAGTCCTTTTAATTGATCCCACCGGGGATCGGATCTCTCCTTAACGCAATCGCAACCCGATCTGTTCAAATCGGTTCCGCAGAAGGGACATAACCCTTTACAATCCTCCGAACAGAGTGGCTTCAGCGGCATAAACAGGACTATCGCTTCCCGCACCAGATCGTCGATCTCGAAGAATCCGGAAGACGGATCAGCCACAAAATATCCCTCTTCCTCCGACTTGATCTCATCTGAGCTGGCAGTTAAGTCTATCACAAAGTCGAGATCGGAAGAAAGAGCCAGATCAAATTCACCCAGACACCGGGAGCACTCCAGCTTCACGGAAGTTGTAACCTTACCCCGGCAGATAAGCTGATCATGGCTTTTGGAGATTGTCAGTTCAACCTTGATCGGCTTTTCAAAAGTCGCACCCTCTGCCTTAAGCTGCAAGGCTTCGGGGCTCTCTTCCAGCTCAAGCTCCTGGCTGAAATCTTCTGATGCTCTGTTTAATTCTATCTTCATTGCGCTCAATATTAATCTAAACGGGCAAAATTGTCAAGATAAAAAATTCTCAGCCTCTGCCCGCTTTAGCTTGAATGAAACATCAATACGCTGAAAACGGACAGAAGTTTGGATAAACACGGTGTCTCTGTTCCTTGTGGGCTTAACCTCAAGGATTCACTTTGAGCGGGCTTGTCCTGAACGGAGTTATCGTGAACGGACTTGTCCTGAACGGAGTTGTTCTAAGGGAATTCATACCCCAAGGAACCATTTGCATGAAGAAAACAGTTATCCTTTTGGGTCACCGATAATGTAGCAATTGCCGATAAAGTGAATGGCTATTGCTTTTCTCTGAGAAGTTTTCTCTTGCTTTCTGGCAACTTTTAATTATATTTTGACTGGATTCCAAAACGATTCCGGGTTGTTTCCATGCTTCGAACTATACACTTTATTCTTTTCCCTAAGCCCGTTTAGACGGAGGTGGTAAAATGCAC
>CAYOSZ010000272.1:1910-3935 GCA_964406715.1 uncultured Ignavibacteria bacterium
GGGTGACTTCAATCTGTTTTGGTGCTGGTGGATTTGATAGGATGGATTAAGGTGGGGGCAAGTTCACAAGATTCTCTAAAAATCGCAGAACTGCAGAAGATAATTGCGGAGTGCAAGGATCCCTTGAAGGTTCCGCCGGGAATCTTCAAACAAATCGCGGTTCTGAAAGGAGTGGAGCCCCGGCCCGACTTCAAGGCACTAAGAGGCATAAAGGACGGGGGTCTGGTACACGTGTTTGTTGACTCTTACGTTTATCCTGCCATCCAGGCCAATTTCGATCAATTCGTCGCCGATCTTCAGACAGAGGGCTACACGGTCACGGTAACCCAGGTGGTCAGCGAGACGGCGGAAGACATCCGGGCCACTCTGCAATCGGAATATTCCTCTGGATTGGTGGGAGTGATTCTGGTGGGCGAGGTTCCCGCCGCCTGGGTGGAGCTTTCCGCCATGACTCACAACTATAACTCCCATTTCCCGACCGACTACTTTTACATGGACTTGGACGGAACCTGGAGCGACATCGATGCGGACGGCTTCTACGATAACTTTTCCGGCTCCATGGAGCCGGAAATCTGGGCCGGAAGAATCACCCCTTCATTCTGCATCTTCGGGGATGAGGTGACTTTGCTCAACCAGTATTTCGCCAAGAACCATGCCTACCGAACCGGGAGCTTCGCTCTTCCGGACAGGGGCTTGGGATACATCGAGATCCCCTGGTACATACCGCATATCGACGACGTCTATGGTGATGTGACCATAGTGATCGACGAGGACGTCACCACGGCTCTTGATTACAAGTATATGTTGCAACAGGGATACGAGTGGGTACACCTTCTGTCTCACTCATCCCCCTGGGGAAGCACCTTTTTCTTGGACCATGAGGCTTACGGAGGTGGAAGCGTCTTCAGCTATGAGATGCCTCATGTCAACCCCCAGGCTCACTTCGTCGTCCTGGAAGCCTGCTCCAACGCCAAATACACCGAGACCAATAACTTGGGACAATCCTATATTTTCGGGAGCGATTACGGCCTGGTTGCCATTGGAGAAACCAAGATCATGTACGGAAACAGCTTTGAGGAGCTGTACGAGTCTCTGGCCACAGGGAACAATCTGGGCGAAGCCTTCCTCGATTGGATATGGTGGTATTGGGATTTCTGGCTGGGCTGCAACCTGTTCGGCGACCCCACCCTCAAGCCGCATGGACACGGCAATCCACTCACCTTCGCAGGATTCTCACCTAACCCAATGAAAGATACCCCGGATTGGGACACCTCTCCGGTAGACGTCTCACCCTTCACCGACGGCAATCCTTCAGCCTGCGTGGATCACGACGGCGATATCTGGGTAGCCTGGAACGCAGGGAGAGACGTCAGAGCGAATATCTGGACCAGTCACTACGATGGCAGCTCCTGGTCTGAACCCGAGGAACCTGCTTTTTCCGTGCCCTGGGATTTCCACCCCTCCATGGTCACCGACAACTCGGGAAAGGTCTGGATCTTCTGGCAGAGCTACCGGGTCTCGGATTACAACATAGATGGCTGGGATATCTTCGCCGTCTACCACAATGGCTCATCCTGGTCCAGCCCGATTCAAATAACCACCGCCTACCATTACGATGTGGAGCCGCAGGCAGCCCTGGATAGTTCGGGTAATGTTTGGGTGGTCTGGAGAACCGAGAGGAAACCGGACTCCGATATTATGTACAGCTACTATAATGGATCATACTGGTCATCTCCTGACTATGTTTCTTCCTTGATGGACGAGGAACGCGACCCGGTGATAACCGTGGACAAGTACGGTATGGTCTGGGTCTTCTGGTATGCCAAGAAAAACGGTAACTGGGACATATTTGGCAAATACTACAACGGGTCCACCTGGTCATCTGAGCAACGGCTCACCTATGATCCCGGCTATGATCTTCAACCTTCGGTTGTCTCCGACGCTTCGGGTCGGGTTTGGGTGCTCTGGCGTTCCAATAGAAACGGCAACTTAAGGGCCATTCGCCCCTTCAATCGCAAAGCCGGC
>CAYOSZ010000273.1:0-1763 GCA_964406715.1 uncultured Ignavibacteria bacterium
CATCCTTTACCGCGGTGCCGGTGGGAACCCAGATCACGGCAGTGCCGGAGATAAAGTACTTAAACGCGATAAGATAGGGCGTTTAAAGTTTAAGGTTGAAAGTTTAAGGAGAAGATGAAAAGATTTTTCAGCCGGCAGAAATCGTGGACTTCATGGGAGAAAAGCTGTTTGGCCTGAAATGGAGACAACCAGGCGGTACGAACCGGTATCCGGTTTTCTCAAGAATTCTTTAAAAGAATCCCCAGTCTTTTTTCATCAAAGAAATACGAAACAGGGGAGAAGGAAGGATCAAAAAATGGGATTTTCCAACATAGATCTGGTGAAAAAACACATCTTAGAGCATGAACTGGGCACTGTCGGCAAGGAGAACGTTGCCTGCCGGTTAGTGGGGGAGGTGCCTTTTCAACTTCCCCATGTATTGATTCTGTCAGGCTCGGAGAAGGTGAAGGCAAAGGAACAGAATACCCCCGTCTGTGAGATGGTAAGCTTTGACTCCTCAGATACGGTCCAGCTTTCCAACCAGGAATTGATACCGGACACCGTGGTGGTGGCAAGTGACTCCTCCCTGGGAGAGATATACGCAGAAAACGTGGACTACTGCATTCAATACGACGAGGGAAAGATCACCCGCATTCAGGGCGGCTCCATCCCCCAGGCGTCCTCTGTGGCAGTCTGGTATTTTTACTTCCGGGTATATATCAGAGACACCGATTACCAGATTGATTATACCAAGGGGCAGATAAAAAGACTGAGTTCCGGAGACATCAAAGATGGCCAGTGGATAATGGCAGACTACACGGTTGAATTCGCTCTTTTAAGCGATGAGGTGATCGAAAACGCCATCAGGGAAGCCAACGACCAGATCCTCCAGATGATCGATTCCGCATACGCCAACTCCACCGATCAATCTTTGATAACCGCGGAGACTTACCTGGCAGTCTCCCTGCTGTGTAACATAAAAGCCATGGAGGCTATGACGCAGAACGCGACCTCCGGATCGGGAGGGCAGGCTCATTCTATTTCTTTAGCCTGGGCAAAGATGTCGGAGGTTTATCGCCAGCAGGCACTGGAGCTTTTGAGGAGATTCAAGAAGGACCCGGGAGGCCTTTGTTCACCTTATGCGACGAAATCGACCAGCTGACCATGCTACTGATTCCCCCTTTTAATTTTTTCACAGGCTGGAGAGGGAAAGTTATGTTGATCTCTGAAATGGAAAAACGGTTGATAAGGGTAGATGGTGGCATGTAGCGGAAACCTTCAGGTTTCCATTATGAGCAATAATAAGAGAAAGCGAGCAAGCCATGAACGTTACGCTGGATTATCTCCGGGGAAGAAGAACCTGGGTGGTGCCCAACTTTGTAGTATGGGGAGATTGGTCCTTAGCATCCTTCCTCCTTCTGTTTACCGAAATGGGAGATACCTCAAAGAGAGTGATGCTGGCAAAGAATAACCTGGGGGGGTTGGATCAGTCGGTTGATTTCAGTGACCTCTGTGATTTCAGGGGAAACCAGCTTCCGGAGGTGATTTTAAATCCCCGGGTGATTGTCATGCCCAAAAACGAGGTCAACTGTTTTGTGGTGGGGACAGAGACGGACACCGGCTTTAAGATCGCCAGATTTTCCGGTTTCGGTAAGACCGGACTGGTGGATCTGATGATCGTGGAGATGAGTTGAAAGATTGAGGTTCAAGGTTTGAAGTCTAAAACTAACATCCATTCAGGAAGAACATGCTCAGGGAGCCGATTGACCAGTTGAGGAATGAGG
>CAYOSZ010000273.1:1784-3933 GCA_964406715.1 uncultured Ignavibacteria bacterium
CCCGAAGATAAGGAGCGAAGACATGGGAGGATTTGAAATTCCGGAATGCAAGATCAAAGGCAGGAGTCGAAAAACAGGGATCAAGATCGCCCGCCCTTTTTCCATTACGTCTTTCTCAACTGTGCTCTTGCTTTGCTTGATTTCCTCTATTCCCGCTGCCTGGTTCGGGCTGGACAGTTGTCCGTCACATTGGGGGGTGGTGACCGGTTATGTTGACGCCTGCAGATTTCAGGCTCCGGAGGATGGCGTCTCCACCCGGCTGGAAATACTTACCTGGACCTCCACAAAAGGGTCCACCTTCCGCCTGGCAATTTATGATGATGAAGATGGTCATCCCAAAAACAGACTGTGGGAGGGTACGGACGTCAACTATCACGGTGGGGAATGGTGCGGAGAGGACGTGGACACCATCCATCTGTTGCAGGATTCTTTCTATTGGTTCGCCTTTAAAACCAGCGCCTCCGAGGAGATGTGTTACGTCGGCTCCGGTCCAGCCGGATCTCATGAGTGGAAAATAAATCAGGCGTATCCCGATACCTTTCCTAATCCCTGGGGAGGCTATACGGGGCATAACTCCAACCGATACACCATGCGAATGCATTACGTGGGACCGAAGGAAAAGGAAGGAATCATTGAGATCGATCCGGGGATAATCGAAGGAGGATTCATCCGATGAGAAAAAATAAAGAGAAAAAAGCAATATGCAAGATCGCAGGGGGTATCTTACTGTTGGTTTTGTGTTTTTGTTCTTCCGTTAAAGCGGAGTATCATTCCCCCTCCGACAGCGTTGCCTTAACCGTGGGGACGGTAAGCATAAACTCCGACTCGGTTCAGGACTGCGATTCCATCAGGATAAAATGGTGGCGGCTTTCCGGGGGATACACTTACGTGGGGACCAAAAAGCTGACCTCCTCGGTGGAGCCGGGCTTTTACGCTGTCAACGTCAAAGCCTCGGACGCATCCGATCACACCGGAAACTACATAGCCAAAGCCATAGCATACAAATTCGATGGATCCCATACCGACGTCAAAACCTGGTCCTGGACGGTGGCGGAGACTTTCGATTCTCTGACCAATGCCATCACCAGTGTCAATAAAGCCAATTTTAAAGCAGACGTCTCTGATCTTTTGGGCAGGGCAGACAGTTCCCTTTATATGCGCACCGACTGGAACAACGTCAAAAACCAGGGTGCAGCGGTCAATCTCAGCCAGACTCGTGTGGCTTTTGTGGATACGGTGGACAGCATAATTAAAACCGTATCCGCATCCTGCGATACCGAATCGATTGCCCGCTCCGTCTGGGATGATAACTTGATTCCCAAATCGGAAAGAAGGATAGGATATACAGACAGCCTGGGGGAGGAGATTTCCGCCTGGGTCGATACCTCTCAGATTAAAGCCATGAATGACAACAACCAATGGGGCGCCTCTTTTGTCTGGAATCATCCCGTGCGTACCTTGACCTCCGGTGCCGGTTCCGGAGCTAACAGCGTGGTGGTCAGATGCAAGAGTTTTTCAGACAGTTCCGTAATTGCCTCTGCTCAGATTCAGGTCCTGGACTCGACAGAAAGCTCTACCCTCGGCCTTTTAACCTCAGACTCGCAGGGTCGGGGATTCTTTGCCTTGGATGACGGGATTTACTGCGTAAGATTGTACCAACCGGGATGGCAGTTTGCCCTGCCCGAAACCCTGGTGGTGGATGGGGATGAAGATACCGCCTATTATGCCGAGGCGTTTGATCCGGGTCTGCCACCTCAGGCCAGTTTGTGCCGGGTGTACGGGTGGGTTTACGACATTAACGATCAGCCGATGGTGGGGACCAAGATCGAGGCCGGCATAAGGACCGTACCCTTGAGGTACCAGAGCGTCGTCATCAGCCCGTACTACAAAAGTACGCTAACGGACAACGACGGCTTCTGGTATATGGACCTGTATCCCAATTTGAGCTTGAACCCTTCCGACACCAAGTACGTCTTTCACATCCTCAGCCCTTCCGGGACGATTCTAAGATTGGAAACAGAGGTGCCGGATCAGACAAGCTGGGAACTCAAGTGGTGAAGATATGATAATAGGTTTAAGGTTTAAAGTTTAAGGTAAAAAAGACAGGGCTTGAGTTTAAATCGGAATTTACCTGGAGACGGATAAGCTA
>CAYOSZ010000274.1:0-3928 GCA_964406715.1 uncultured Ignavibacteria bacterium
GTGAAAAAGATAGTGTGGGTGTTTATAGAGGAGGTACTAATAAGAAAAGAAGAATCTTGAATTTTAGCCTTGAACTTTAAACCTTAAACTTTAAATCTAAAACCTTGAACAAAGATCAGGTAAAAAACGGCATCCTTCCGGTTAAGATCATTACCGATACTTTCAATCAGGGCAAATCCAAAGAGAGTCAACTTTCTTATCAACGTATCGGTCGGCTGCTTTCCTCCATGGGATTCCGAAAGACAAAAATCCACAATAACGCCTCCGCTATCGTTTGGGATGATACTTTCCTATCTCGAAATGGACTTTCTAGCGTTGAAAAAGATGAAAAACCATCCTCCCCAAGCCCCCCATGCCCCCCAAGCCCCCCAAGTCCGGCAGTCGTTCTCCCCTCCCCGCAAGTTCGTGGCTGGAGTTCTTCCTGAAGGTCGTGGCAATTATTTGATGTCAGTCATCGGTTGTCCGTTTTTTTGTTATCTTCTCCAAATCCCCATTCGTATCCTTATCTTAGAACGATGTCCTGACGTGTTGTTTTACTTAATCCGGAGATGCGATGAAAAACAGTCGGATAAAAAAGATAATATTTATACTTTCCTTTTTGCTTCTTCCTTTTTCCCTCTCTCATGCGGATAAGATTTTAATATACATGGATCTGGGACAGACCGATCATCTGAGAGCCTATGGGGTGGCTTACTGGGTTTTGGAACAGGGGCAGAACGTGGAGTGGCTTCTAAACTACCGCGGCGGGTCGTTTTTGACCGATCACAGTGAGGCGGTGGCTGATCTTTGCAGGTTGAGAGGGGTGTCCTTCAGCGTGATAGATCTCTCCCAGGCAGGATCCATCTACCGGCAGATCGAGGAGAACAACATGGAGATGGTGCTGTTGGAGAAGGCGCCGGCCATCGCCATCTACACGCCTCCCAACAAGGAGCCCTGGGATGATGCCGTCACCCTGGCTTTGACCTATGCGGAGATACCCTATACCACCCTGTGGGATGAGGAGGTGTTGAGGGGAGAGCTGGAGAAGTATGACTGGCTTCACCTGCATCATGAGGATTTCACCGGGCAGTACGGAAAATTTTACGGTTCGTTCAGAAATGCCCTGTGGTATAAGCAGGAGGTGGCCACCTGCGAATTGATGGCCCACAAGCTGGGCTTCAGAAAGGTGTCCGAGGAAAAGGGCATGGTGGCCCGGGCCATTAAAGATTACATGGCACGCGGCGGGTTTGTGTTTGCCATGTGCTCTGCCCCGGAGACCATGGATATCGCCCTGGCAGCTGAGGGGGTGGACATCGTTCCCCAGGAGCTGGACGGCGACCCGGTGGACCCGGATTGTCAGGAGAGATTGGATTATTCAAAATGCTTAGCCTTCACCGACTTTCAGGTCTCCACCGATGCTTATAAGTATGAACATTCCGGGATAGATACCTCACCCGATAAGGTTGCCGCCCGGATGGGGCTGGAGTCGGATTATTTCACCCTTTTCGATTTCTCCGCCAAGCTGGACCCGGTGCCCACCATGCTGGTACAGAACCACGTGTCGGTGGTGAAGGGATTCATGGGGCAGACCACCGGTTTCAGAAAGAGCCTTTTGAAAAACTACGTCACCATCATGGGTGAGACGGAGGGAAAAGACGAGGTGAAATACATTCACGGCAACTTAGGGCGCGGAACCTGGACCTTCTACGGGGGGCATGATCCCGAGGATTACCAGCACATGGTGGGAGATCCCCCCACGGATTTGAGCCTGCACAATAACTCTCCGGGATATAGATTGATTCTAAATAACATTCTGTTTCCTGCCGCCAAGAAGAAAGAGCGAAAAACCTAGAGTTTTCAAGAGAAGACAGCCCCTCACCTCAGTCCTCTCCCCAGAGGGTAGAGGAAGAAACAAGCCGGTAGGTTGGGCATCCTGCCCGACCCATTCACAGGCTGATTAAAGCATATTCAAACCTATGAAAAGACATAAAATCAAGGTTAAAGTCATCAATATCCTGGAAAAAGGTGAATGTCCCATGGGCTTGAAGGTGGGGGATGAATTTGTCTTTGAGCATCTCCCTCCACCGGAGTTCTGTCACTGGGCATATTATTCTATACTCCCCTTCATCACCGCTCTGAGATTCGGCGGCAACATACCCTGGGAGGAGAAAGAAGGAACCTGCCGCCTCTGTTGTCCCGATCCCGATAACCCGGTGGTCTTCGAAATCAGCCGGGTAGACAGCTAATCCCTCCTAAATATCCAAGTTTTACATTGAGCCATTCTCGTTTAGTTCTTTTCCTCTGAGAGTCGCCAAATCAAAAAAAATATTGACAGAGCAGACGGCATTTGTATTTTATTGCTGGCTTCTATAAGCTTCACATCTTCAAAAGGAGTAGCAATGAGTCCCACAAAAACTCTCATGTATATTGCTGTGCCTCTGTTTTTATTTGCAGCTTTCATCGTTTTAACCGGGGAAGGGGATAATTCCCGAGCTCAAGCTCAGTTGGGAAAACCAGCCATGTGGGGAGATGACGTTGAGGTTCACCTGGGTGATATCACCCGGTACGCTCGCAATGGTTATGCCTGCGACTACGACGAGAATTACGATGCAATCTATGCGGCGGTGGCATGCTACTCGTCGAGCCCTGACACTTGCTATTGCTATGCATCCCCGGACGGGGGACTTACCTGGAACCATATCTGGAGTCTTTACTCGGGGACGGAAGGGGACCTGTCAAATCCACAGGTGGTTTCCGGTGAGGGAATTCCCTATCAGTTCTTCTTTGTGCTGGACCAGACTCTCGGGACCGTAGTCCTGCATCGGAGAATAGGCGCAAGCTGGACATCTTATAACATTGCTGATGGCAACCAAAGCTTCTCCGCCACCCGAGATGATCCGAGTGATCAAAACTACTATCTGCACCTGGCTCGAGCTACGAATCTGGGAGAGGTGATGTATTCGTATTCCACCAACTATGGCGAGAACTGGCAGACCAAAGATACGGTAGACGGGGACATGCCGCATATTGCAGCGGCAGGATCGGAAGGAGAGGAGATCTATCTGACCTGGAGGCTGGACGGAGAGGAAGGGGCATTTTATGGAGTTCGCAGTTTATATGAGCGGGTTTATAAGAATCTGACTCCCGGCTCCGGAAGCTGGAAATACTATCCTCCTTTCGACACGTTGGCTATCGACGGTTGCCCCATGAACATTTTTCAGGCATCGGACGGTTCCATATATGTGGGGGTGGACACCGGGCCGGATATTTTCGTTCAGAAGAGCCAGGACGGAGGCGAAACCTGGACTTCCACAGATGATCTGGGGAGCCAGGAAGACGTCGGGGATTTTCTGGAGGGATATTACGGGGCAATTTACGTGGCAACCGGCAGCGACATCATGCTGAGAGGCGCAAAGGTCTACAAAACCACTGATGGGGGAACAACGTGGAACAACACCGGAGATATAGGTGAGATCTCTGATGATTGGGCACTGTGTCTTGCCCGTTCCGGCAGTATAATTTACGTGGGAACCAGTCCGGCGGGTGACGTGTTCAAGTCCACAAATGTAGGAGCTGATTGGAATGAGTGTGCTGAACTGCCCGGAGCCGATGCGATAAATGACATCCTCGTCACCCAGAGCGGAACCATCATCGCAGCCGGAGAAGGCGGAGACAGTTTGGGATTTTTCCGCTCGACCAACGGGGGAGACACCTGGTTTCATGTCGAACCGTCAGGTCAACCTCGCAGGGTCAGGTGCTTATTCCAGGCTTCAGACGGTACCATATTGGCCGGGGCGGAGAAGCAGATAACAGAAGATCCCGGTATCATGAAAAGCACCAATGATGGTGTCACCTGGAGTTGGACCAGTTTCAGCCCCACAGGATACTTCATTAAGTTCATAGTGGAAGCTTCGAATTCATATCTATATACCTCAGACGGTATTCGAGT
>CAYOSZ010000275.1:0-3918 GCA_964406715.1 uncultured Ignavibacteria bacterium
AAAAAGATGGTAAAAAATTGATTTTTATTTTTGCATGAGTACTCTCGTTTTCTTATGAATCTTTACCACTCGCGTTTGAGGGATATGATCCACAACTATAAGATCTACTCTTTTGTTCCCTGAACGAAAGGAAAATATATCTCCTTTAGACACCAACCTATTTTTTAATTTCTGTGCTAGAATCTTTGAATTATTTAGGATATACTTTTTTTGATATCCTGCAAATATGACTTCTGTAGCCAAATAATCTTTGGTTTTTTGAATTCTAACTACATCATCTATAGAAGCATTAAGATTTCTCCTTGAAAACGCATCAATTCTAATAAATTTAGTGCCTTTATCTCGATAATCACTTGGGAATGCTATTGCCGGTGTAAATTTTTGAGTAGTATCATTATAAATACAAATAGTATCTCCTGCATCAATTCTCTCTTCAGAGATCATTTCTGGATCAATTCGAGCAATCCCAGTCCCAAGATCTTCTTTAAATATATCCTTGACACGTGCTTTCATAGTGTTCCCATCCATATTTATAATTTTTCACTTTCTATGCTTGAGTAATTTTTCTTTCGGAGCTTTAATTTCCTCCCCTGATAGTGTGATAAGATATTCTGTCTCACGATCATCACCAAAATAGACCGTAAAACCCGCTTTTATGGCTACATCCATATCATCAGTTATGAATGTAGCATAATCATCTCCTACTCCGTCGTCATCCTCTAATTTAATACCCCACTCCTTCCACTGTTGAAATTGCTTTGCCAAAGCCTCGAAAGTGTTAATGAAGTCATCTATTGTGGATGCATGAGAGGTAATCCACTTATTCCTCCAGGTCGACATATAAATTTTTTTTGAAACTGTTCTCACCTCTTTTTTTTCATAAAATTTTCCATTTCTACCTTAAATTTATCTTGTCCTGCTATCCATTTCTTAATGCTTTCGATATTTTTTTCATAATCTATCGTTTGTATATCATCAGATAAATTTTTCATATCAAAAGAATCAGGTTCAATTACTTTTTCATTATACATTCCGGCAATAGGTTGATAAACTACTCGATTATTATGTTGTCCTGCTTTTTTCACAATATCATTCGCTAAATCATATAATTCATCAGCTCTATATTCTTCACAAGGCGCGACAGTCCGTTCAAAAAGAAGTGCAGCCTGCACCCAGTTTGGATCTTGGTATTCATTCATAGGGTCTTCTAAGAGATCTCTAACCTTTTTTTCGATATATTGCTGTATAAATCCCTGAGCATCATACATCATATCTAATCCCGCCATAAAATTATTACCATCTCATAATAATTTCTATGTCTTTTAATGCAACTTTAATCAGTTTTATTTAAACAAAAAATACTTGGTTCTTTTTGAGACAAGATTGATCCCTTCTTTTTTATGAAGTTATTTCATACAATAAAATTAGATTTAAATTATTTGATATATAATTATATACATTAAAGTCTGAAATCCTTTAAATTCTAAATTTTGATCATGGGGTGAAATAAGAATGGGAAAAAAATCTAGGATGTTTTACTGGATAATACTACTTGTTGGTGTAACAATAGGATTAATCGCTTTACTCTGCCCTACCGCTAGTATTGAAGGGTATAGTCTATATGGTCATATTACTGAGTCTTTGAGTATATGGATGATTGGATATTCTCGTTATTATTGGTGGGAAACCGGGTTTCAAATTATTTGGACAACAAATCCAGATATAATGATCGTAAACTTGGTGTCTTTTATATCAATTGTTATTATTTTAATTATTACACTGATTTTATCCCTTGTAAAGAGGAAGAAGAGATCATCTTACTTTTTCTTATTTTCTGGAATTTCATTGATTGGATTAGGTATATATTATATAATTGGTATGGACATGCAGATCATTGGTTTTTGGGATATGATGAATGAAGGTTTCGGCATCATAGGAATATTTTTTAGCGCCATTTTGATTATTATTGGATTTGGAGTGGGATTCACCGATTTTGAGAAAATTAGGATTCCTATGCCGAGCATACTTGAAGAAAAACCCCAATTTGAGAAAGGAGGAGTGATCCCTGAAAAAGTTCACACAGAGAGTATAACCTCGTTTAAATTCTGTCCCGAGTGTGGTACTAAGTTAGTCAGTTTAAATCAACGATTTTGTGTTACTTGTGGAATTGATATCTCAAAAATTTCTGAACTCTAAAAGATAGTTCCTTATTTTTTTTTTAAATATACTCTATTTTTTTATATTTTAAAGCATGAAACTCAAAAAATATATCAAGAACATCAGGATGCGTATTAGGAGATTAAACACCTACACTAATAGAAAACT
Source organism: uncultured Ignavibacteria bacterium (assembly GCA_964406715.1). Taxonomy (GTDB): domain Bacteria; phylum Zixibacteria; class MSB-5A5; order MSB-5A5; family SM1-73; genus SM23-73-3. The sequence continues at coordinate 2,326 of CAYOSZ010000275.1, forward strand.
TATACGACATTCTGCATTTCTACTTTTTTGGTATATAAAAGGAATTGTGGATTTATTACTGATTTGGGAGCATTTTGATTATCGAGATCCCTCGACAAGTTGGGTTATCGGAATTCTAAGTGCTACGGTTTCTCTCGGAGGAATGATTACTAATCTAGTTGGAGCTCATAAAATTGTTAAAGAATATAAGGAATTTTTTGAATTAGCTGCAATTGCTGAACAACTGGGAATATTTAAGGGTTGGTAATGTATTGATTATAGGAGAGGGCTAAAAAATTTACAATCTTTTAATAGAATTTAATATTAGTGCCTTAAATTAATTTAATATTTGAAATCTTTATTCCTATAAATTTTGTAAATGGGAGGATTTAATCTATTGATTTATTTACTGAATAATCTTAGTTTCATATTAATAATTTGTATTTAATAATTAAGATTAAAAGTGAAGAATAAAATTATATTACATATTTGTTAAAAAGGCTTGACAATAGTAGAGATTCAGGAAAGAGATCTAAAAAAATTTAATTAATTAAAATGTAAGCAAATAATACTTCAAGGACGGGACTTTGTTTAAAAAAATAGAATATCATATTAAGGAAAATATTGATAGAATGAAATTAAAGAAATATATTTCTAATAAGATTAAAAGGGATCTTATTGAAATAACTAATAAATTTGCTGAAGAATGCCCCAGCCTAAATTTAAAATTCAATGCTGAAGATTTAGATCATGATCTTTTGGCTTCACGTTTACTAGAGATTCTTATGTATTTAGAAACAACCCACCCCGATAATTATTTAAAATGTATTAATATCCTTAGTGAAGTAGAAAAAGAAAAAGATAGTAAATCATCCACACCGTTAAGAATCAAACAAGAGATTGATAAATTTCATATAATTGAAGCTATTAAGATAATACCATTTGTTCCAGATGATATTTGTAAACATTTATTTGAATTATTATCAAAAGATCAAGATATAACAAAACAATGGGATTCTAATCGTCATTTTTTAGGCTTTCGAGCATTCCTAGCAACTAATGAAATTTCAATTCCACTAGCTTTAGAGGAACTACTTTATAATAATTTATTTAAAAGTAATAAGATACAAGATTATGGAGAAGCTACTTTAATTGCCTATGGGCGTTATCAATTGGACATCTGGGAGGAGGATCTAAAAGCTATTTTATCAGAACTCAGTATAGAAGATGTTGATATGATTTTTTCACTTCATCTGATATATCAATGGATAGTCTAAATTCTTGAGAAAAGAAATGAAAAGATAAGTTATAGCTATGATGATATTCCCTTATTAAAAAGGGTTATACTTGCCCAATATTCTAAATTTATAGAAGGAGTGAAATGTACTGATGAAGATTTGAATAATTTAGCAATCAAAATTAATAATATTTTATATTCCCAAATAAATGATTCTTGCATAAAAATATTACCTTGGGGTGATCTAGATTAGAATATGTGGTTTTAGACATAATATCTCCACGGAACATATTTTAAGAGGAAGTTGGACTCCTTTTAGACCAGAATATTACCCTTTTGCTAATGTTGAAGAATTATGTAACCCGTGCTATCGATGG
>CAYOSZ010000276.1:0-3899 GCA_964406715.1 uncultured Ignavibacteria bacterium
GGGATACCGATTCCGATCGAACACCACATGATTTATGCCTAATTCCTTTGCCTTTTGAGCCAAACGGAGTCCCACTTTCTTGCTTACCAAGGATTTCGTATCATCAGGCTTAATCTGAGATTTAATCTCCGCGGTAAGACTGGATACCCCGGTTAAGGTGCGGCCCCTTTGATCATCCACCAGTTGAGCATATATCTGTTTTAAGCTTTTGAACACACATAACCTGGGTTTTTCGGGGGTTCCGAATATATTTTTCCTCACTCTTTTACGACGCCTGATGAGTCTGTCCTTCTTCTGTCTATCCTGTCTAAGCATGACTCTCCCCGTCAATTGAAACGCAGGACGGCACCTTCTTAAGTCGCCGTCTTGCCGGCCTTCTTTCGCACCAACTCCCCTTCATATCTTATCCCTTTACCCTTGTAAGGCTCAGGTGGTCGGAAGGATCTGATCTTGGCCGCCACCAATCCCACCAGCTGTTTATCTATTCCTGAAACCTTAATCTTGCTGGGGCCATCCAGCTCGACTCTTATGCCCTCGGGTAAGCAAAACAGCACCGGATGGGATAGACCCAAAGAAAGGTTGAGCTTCTTTCCCAAAAGTGCCGCTTTATATCCTATCCCCTGGATTTCTAAGGACTTATGGTATTCGGTGGTGACTCCCGTCACCATGTTGGCGATCAGCGACCGGGTCAATCCGTGAAGCGATTTGTGGAATTTTACATCCGACGGTCGTTTGACCACCAGCTCTCCCTTTCCCAACTCCACCATCATGGATGGATGAATTCTCTGGGTTAACTCTCCCTTAGGTCCGGTGACGGTTATCTGGTGCTCCTCTATTTTAACCGAAACCCCTGAAGGGATAGATACTGGCTTTTTGCCTACTCTGCTCATTGCTTCCTTTCAATAACGCAAACAAATTGCCATTCAATAACTACCAAACCTTGAAAAGAACCTCTCCTCCCACCTGGGCCTCGCTGGCCTGATGATGGGTCAGGATGCCTTTGGAGGTCGAGAGAACGGTAAGCCCCACTTCTCTTTTCATCCGATTCAACTCTTTTCTGTCCGCGAAGATCCTCAGGCTGGGCCTGCTTATCCGGCGAAGTCCGGAGATGAAGCTTTTGTTCTCATGATCGTATTTCAAGAAGATACGCAGGAGGTTCTGTTTGTTATCCTCCACCTCCACCAGGTTCTGAATAAGGTTATGTTCCAGCAGCAACTGGGCGATGTTCTTCTTTATCCTGGAGGAAGGGACGTCCACCTTTTTATGTTTGGCCTTGCTAGCGTTTCTTATTCTGGTCAACATGTCAGCCAGAGGGTCAGTGCTCTTCATGAATAAATCCTTCCCTATTCATCAGATAATTAGAGTTTTCCTTATCGCTTGGCTTTTTTACCAGCTGGCTTTCACCACGCCGGGGATTTCTCCTTTGAGTGCCAGCTCTCTGAAACAGATGCGGCATATTCCGAAATCCCGCATGAATCCCCGGGATCTTCCACAGCGGTGACATCTGTTGTGCCGGCGAACCCGAAATTTGGGTTTTCTTTTGGACTTCTCTATCAAACACGTCTTGGCCAAATGCTCTCCTTGGATTCTAACCTTTATTTACACGGCAGAGAAAATAAAACCTCCGCCTTCCTCAAGAATGTTGACTATTTTCTAAACGGTACCCCCAGGTTTTTAAGCAGTTCGAATCCCTCCTCATCCGTTTTGGCGGTGGTGACGATGGTGACGTTCATCCCCATTATCTTCTCCACCTTATCGTAGTCTATCTCAGGAAAAATGATCTGTTCTGAGATTCCCAGATTGTAGTTCCCTCTGCCATCGAAGGAGTCGGGAGGTGTGCCTCGAAAGTCGCGGATGCGCGGGATGGCTATGTTCACCATGCGATCGAAAAATTCATACATCATCTCCTTCCGTAAGGTGACCATGCAGCCAATGGGCATACCCGCTTTGAGCTTGAAGTTGGATATGGCCTTTTTGGCCCGGCGGATAACCGGCCTCTGTCCGGTTAAAGCGGCAAGATCAGCCGAAACCGCATCCAGAAGCTTTGAGTTCTGGATGGCATCCCCCACCCCCACGTTGACCACGATTTTCTCCAGCCGGGGAGCCTGCATTACGTTCTTATAACCGAACCTCTTCATCAAGGCGGGTACGGTCTCCTTTATGTACTTCTCTTTTATCCGCGGCGTAATCATGTTACCTCTCTTAATTCATGCCATAGATAATTCCGCTTTAAAATCACCTGAAATCCAACCGGCTCAGACCAACTCTCCGCACTTTCGACAGATTCTTACTTTGTTCGACCTTCCACTCGCCCCTCCCTCCAGGACTTTAAAAGCCACCTTGGTGGGTGAGGAACACTTGGGGCAGAAGAGCATGAGATTGGAGACGTGCACGGTCCCTTCCTTCTCGATTATGCCGCCCTTTTGAGCTTTCTGAGTCTGCCGGGTGTGCCTTTTGATGAAATTTACCCCTTCCACGATCACCCGGCTTTTATCCGGAAATACCTTCAGCACCTTGCCGGTTTTCCCTTTATCGTTGCCGGCTATTACTAAAACGGTGTCACCTTTCTTAATCTTCATTTTATCGACCACTCAAGTCTTATTACAACTCTTTTGAAAGTTAATTTGAACTCATCTGACCACTTTTAAATCCTGGTTCATAACACCTCGGGAGCCAGAGACACGATTTTCATGAAGTGTTTTTCTCTTAATTCCCGCGCCACCGGTCCGAAGATTCTGGTCCCTTTGGGCTCGTTTAGTTCGTTTATGATCACGGCGGCATTATCGGAGAACCTGATATACGAGCCATCCTTTCGTCTGGTTTCACGGGTGGTCCTGACCACCACCGCCCGGCAGACATCCGATTTCTTGACTGTTCCGCCAGGGATGGCATCCTTCACCGTCACCACGATGATATCCCCTATCCGGGCATATCTTCTTCTGGTGCCCCCCAGCACCCGGAAACACATCACTTTCTTCGCTCCGGAGTTGTCAGCCACCACTAAGGTTGAATACTCTCTGATCATCTCTTTTCTTTCCTTCATCCTGCTCACCGGTATCACCCGGTGAACAGCCGAGGTTTAACTCACTTGGCTTTCTCCAGAACCTGCACAAGCCTCCATCTTTTCAGCCTGGAGAGGGGTCGGGCCTCCATCACCTTTACCTTATCGCCGATCTGACATTCGTTCTTGTCATCGTGAGCATACAGCTTTAAGGTCCTTCGAATGATTTTTTGATATCGGGGGTGCCTGAAAGATCTTTCCACCGCCACCACGATGGTTTTATCCATCCGGTTTGATATCACCCAACCCTCCCTTAACTTTCTCTTGTTCCTCTCCACTATCTCTTACTCCCGTTTCTGCTCAGCGGAGGGGGCCTTCTCCTCTCCCTGAGCTAAGTGGCGGATCTTTAACTCATCTTCTCTCAGAATGGTATTTATCCGCGCCATGTTCCTTCCCAACACTCTCAGCCTCAAGGGATTATCCAACTCCTTGCTGGCTTTTTGTATTCTTAAGTTAAACAGCTCTTCCTCTATTTCCGATTTTCTCTGCAAGAGCTCCTCTTTAGTCAACTCTCGCATCTGTTCTTTTTTCATATCATCAAAATGTTTTTATGATTTCTTAAATACGAGTTCTGGTTACGAATTTCGTCTTTATGGGAAGCTTGGCCGATGCCAAGTTCAGCGCCTCCCGGGCAAGTTGCCGAGTTACACCCTCCAGCTCAAACAGGATTCTTCCCGGCTTAATCACTGCCACCCAATGATCGGGAGCACCCTTTCCTTTTCCCATCCGGGTTTCGGCAGGCTTAACCGTGACCGGTTTGTCCGGAAATATGCGTATCCACACCTTGCCTCCCCTCTTAATATGCCTGGTCACAGCCACCCTGGCCGCCTCGATCTGC
>CAYOSZ010000277.1:0-1158 GCA_964406715.1 uncultured Ignavibacteria bacterium
CTCCTGCTGTTCAGAAGGACAAGAAAACGCAATTCAGTTTGATTTCCCAGGATGTAGACGCTTTGCTCCAAAAAGGGCTGGTCAGCTTAATCTTTCTGGGAGCCTTATCCCTGGTTGGTTTTTTCGTCCGGCTCTCCTTTCTCGAATATTATCAGGGTCCCCTCACCGGTGATGCGGCCATATATGCCAAGATCGCCTGGGGGATAAAAAACGGCTATGGGCTTCACTGGTGGTCAGTGGTTTGGTCACCGTTTTATCCTTTTGTGATATTTTTCTTTTCGGTTTTTGCCGGCAGCCTGGAGAGTGCCGCCTTGGTGGTATCTCTTGTCCTGGGAAGCCTGGTGGTGGTGCCCTTTTTCTTTTTGGCGAAGAGCATATTCGGCTATAAGCCGGCATATATTGGTTCAGTTTTGGTCGTATTCTTTCCGGCTCTGGTGGTGATCTCGGCGGTTCCCTTATCCGAAGCAACTTATACCTTCTTTTTTTTACTTGCTCTTCTTTCGGGATGGCTTCTGATTTTAAAAAAATCGTATCTTTATGCCTTTCTTTTCGGGATCTTAAGCGGGATCTGTTATCTCACCCGCCCCGAGTTTCTGGTTGGTTTTGCAGCCATACTTCTGATCTTTCTGATCTTTGACCTGAAAAGGAAAACTCAGGGAAAATCTAAGACCATGGCTTTGGTTTTGTTATGCCTGGTGAGCTTTTTCATATCAACCGGTTGGTACATAAATTTCATGCATACCGAATCCAAGCACTGGATTTTAAGCGGTAAAACCTCTCATAACATCCTCAAACATCAAGCCTATTCCCAGGGCATGAACTATCTTCAGCAGAGGAAGGCTTTTACTGAGATGCTGGACGGATTGACCCCGGAGGGTGAAATCAGGGGAAAGGTGCTGTTAGGAGAGAAGAGCATCATAAGCTTTGTTACCACCCCGGGCTTTGTCGGCAATTACATCGGAAACGCCTGGGATGGCATAAAAAAGATAAATCTCTTCTTTCTGCCCTTTCTTTTGTTATCCCTGTTTTACCTGTTCTCCTGGAAGGTGGACAAAGAAGGAGCCAAAAAAAGGATCTTCCTTTTGTGTGCTTTTTCTCCGATTTTGACCATGCCCATCTTTTTTAGTCCGGCGGGTCGGCTTATCGAGCCTTACTCTC
>CAYOSZ010000277.1:1168-3899 GCA_964406715.1 uncultured Ignavibacteria bacterium
CCTGTTCCTGATGGTGCTTGCCGTCGTCGTGGCCCTGCTGTCGGTGGCGGGAATTTTCAACCTCAGAAAGGCAATATCCAAACTCTCCAAGCTGGCAGCACCGGGAAAGGGTATGAGTTTTGGCTCTTTTGCCATCATTTCAATCGTCGTACTTCTGTCGATTTTCTCGTGGGTCAAGTCAAACCAGATGGCGGAAAATCATCAAAGAATCTTCAGGAATTTAAATACGGAAAGCGAAGAGTTCAAAAAACTGGGATTGTGGGCAGATCGGATTCTGCCGGAAGATGCTGTGGTTATGTATCTTTCCGGAGAGTCGTTCTTCTTTTACTGTAATCGGGCAACTTTCCCCATCCCATTTGCCCGGTATGAAAAGATATTATCGTTCGCCCGGAAGAATAAGGTTAACTATCTGATTGCCAGCCTGGGAAAAGAAGCCTCTTGGCGGGAGGATCTCTCCTTTCTTTTGGATCCGCTGAAGGATCCTTCCCAAGTCCCGCAGAATTCGATGCTTAACTTAATCGACGTCTACCAGGCTCCCTCCGGATTGGGAGCCGTGCTGTACAGATTTTCATTTTAACGACCAAAAGACTGGTAAAAATAGATGAAACCGAAATGGGAATTATCACCCGAGCCGGACTTAGCTTTAGTAAACCGGTTGGCCTCGGAGTTCTCCATACCGCCGTTGGCTGCCAAAATCCTGGTTATCCGCGGCATAGATACCATAAGCAAAGCCGAAGAATTTTTATTCCCTTCCTTGGAGAACCTGTTTGACCCGTTTCTCCTGCCGGACATGGAGAAGGGGGTGGATCGAATCATTAAGGCTCTGAGGGACAAGGATAAAATCATGATCTTCGGCGACTACGACGTGGACGGGATAACCTCCACCTCTCTTCTGTTTCTGATACTGAACAAGCTGGGAGCAGAGGTTACCTATTACTTGCCCAACCGACTCATCGAAGGCTACGGTCTTTCGGAGGAGGGCATCCTGGAGGCGGAAAGGCGGGGGGTGAGGTTGATCATCTCCGTCGATTGCGGAATCACGGCGGTGGAGGAGGTGGCATTTGCCAAAAGCAAAGGGATCGACACCATCATCACCGATCATCATGAACCCAAGGACGTTCTTCCCCAGGCCTCGGCCATCGTCAATCCCAAAACCATAGAAAACGATTATCCCGGAGGGGAGCTTTCCGGGGTGGGGGTGGCTTTTAAATTTGCCCAGGCCATTTACAGAAGATTAGCCCAGGATGAAAGGGAGTTGGAGGAACATTTGGATCTGGTGGCTTTAGGGACTACCGCCGACATCGTCCCCCTGGTAAGAGAGAACAGGATTTTGACTAAATTTGGCATGGTTCAGATAGCCAAAACCAACAAGCCGGGGTTGAAGTCTCTTACATTCGTATCGGGACTTTTGGGTCAAAAGATCGGAACCGGTCAGGTGGTTTTCATTCTGGCTCCCCGGATAAATGCGGTAGGAAGATTAGGAGACGCGGATTTAGCCATCAAGCTGCTTACCACCCGGGACGAGTCCAAGGCTGCAGAGATGGCCCGGATTTTAAATGAGGAGAATCAACGTCGAAAAAGCATAGATGAGACCACCCTTCGGGAAGCCCTGGAGCTGATCGAGCAGGAAGTGGATCTGGCCAACGACAAAGCCATAGTACTGGCCTCTTCCGGCTGGCATCAGGGGGTGATCGGAATCGTCGCCTCCCGTTTGGTGGAAAGGTTCCACCGTCCCACCGTTATGATCGCCATCGATGGGGGGGAAGGAAAGGGTTCGGCCCGAAGCATCCCCGGATTTCATCTCTACGAAGCCATAAGGGAATGTGAAGAGCATCTGCTCAGATTTGGCGGACACAAGTATGCCGCCGGGCTCTCCATCCTGCCGGAAAAGATTCAGTCCTTCCGGGAAAAATTCAAAAAGGTTTCGGGTGAAAAACTCACCACAGACGATCTGGTGGCTAAGTTGTTTATCGATTCCCAGCTGGAACTTGAGCAGATCAATCCCGAACTTATCAATGCGCTGGAGTCTTTTGCACCATTCGGTCCCCAGAACATGAGGCCGGTTTTTTTGACCCGAAACCTGCGGATCTGGGGTGAGCCTTATACTGTGGGAAACAACCATCTTCGTTTGCGGGTAAAAAAAGAGCGACAGGTTTTCGACTGCATAGGTTTTGGCTTGGGAGATATGGTGAAACCCCTCTCCATGAAAGGAATTCGTATCGATCTGGCATATGTGGTGGAGCCGAACTTCTGGAACGGTACCTACAAAATTCAGCTGAGGGTGAAGAACTTAATAATCTTCGATCAAATAATTTAGGCTTTCAATCCAGAGGAGGCCAAAGGGGTAAGTCAGAGGAGCTTTTCTAAATCTCTATGAATATACTTGAGAGATTCAATAATGGCGACAGGATGGCGTTGTCCAGGGTGATCTCTTACGTGGAGAATCAATCTCCCGATTACAGGAAAGTATTGGCACAACTCTATCCTAAAGCAGGAAGGGCATACCGGGTGGGTTTCACCGGACCTCCCGGAGCCGGAAAAAGCACCATAGTGGACAAGCTTGCCTCTCTTTTGGCCAAAGATGATCAAAAGGTGGGAATAATTGCCGTGGACCCCACCAGTCCCTTCACCGGCGGAGCCCTTCTGGGAGACCGCATCCGCATGCAGGATCTGACCAGCCTCAAGGGGGTTTTCATTCGCAGCATGGCCACCCGGGGATCTTACGGGGGAT
>CAYOSZ010000278.1:0-3880 GCA_964406715.1 uncultured Ignavibacteria bacterium
ATATTCCTCACCGATGGTCAGCCCACATTTGGTGTAACATCGGAGCAGAGGATTATCGAAAACATAAAATTGGCCAATGAAAAAGGAGCGCGGCTTTTCGTATTCGGCGTGGGATATGATGTGAATACTCACTTGCTGGATGGATTGGCAAGATGGGCAAGCCGGCGCAGCTCAAGGGTATCGAGGGGGCCATGACGGAGAACAGTTTCATAAATAATTTTAGCCTGCATCAGGATTAAAGCTTTTACCCTTTCATCGATTTGTAATGGGATAGGAACATCTGGCAAAAAAGTAGCCAAATTAATATCGCTAACAAGTTTTAATATGCGCCACTCAATTATATAAGTTGATAAAAGTGCGGCTAAATATAGATGATTATCGTACGTATTATCTTTTAAGTTACTGTATATTAAGCAACGCAATGCAAAAGATGTGGCACTTTCTTTAGGTAATACAGATGCGTAGACTTTCTTAGCAGAATCAGGTATGATATTCCTTATGACTGTTTTAAATTTAACTTCATTTTCGTACTTAAATCTATTGTAATAAAAATCTTTATCTACATACTCCTTAGGATTTGGTATGTTTTCTAAACAAAATATTTGTCTACCATCCCATATGGGCAATCCCGATTCAGGATTTGCAAAATGACCAGCATCTAGTGACATATCAATCTCACGGTTAATTTGAATTTTTTCTATTAAAACGGGGTTTTTGTGCAACGTATCTAAAATTAAAATTTCAATAGCATCCTCTATGTTTGGTAAACTTAATATCTTTGGTGAGACCTTTTTTACAAATTTAGATGAAATTTTAATGAAATCTTTACGATTTATTTCTTCGATTGACATTAATTCTGGGGTCATCTCAAACTGGCCATCCCCCATATTTTTCTGGAACGCTATAAGAGAAACTTTATGTGCTACGCTCTGAAAAACATTTGCCCACTGGTTAAAATGTATAATCTTTAAATTTGCCTGGGTCAATAAGTAGCTTCTAATTTCCTTAGTACCCGCACTTCCCAAAACGCCCCCTGGTAAAACAATTCCTAAGTAGCTATTTCTTTGAATTAAACTATTGTTCAGTTCAAAAAACAGTTTATAAAGATTAACATCTCCCGATCCTTGAATTATGAATCTAAACGAAAACTTGAAAAATTTCTTATAGAGCTCAAAGCGGAGTTTATACTCTTTATATTTCTTAAAAATTGACTCGCCCTTGAGTATTTCTTTTTTTATTTTCGCTTTATCTCTTGCTGATTTAGTCATAGTAAGTTTATCATTACTATAAGCTGCAAAAAACTCTTTGTCATTGGGCTTGCTCTTCTCCCATGGAGGATTCCCTAGCACACAATCAAATCCGCCATTCGCAAAAACTTCTGGAAATTCAAGATACCAATGAAAAAACTTATACTCTTCTGCAATTTGTTTGATATTATTTCCTAATTCCCCGGACAATTGAACTGTTTCATTTTTTAATAAGTAATCTAACATCATCGGCGTTGGATAATTTTTGTTATCATCATTGTGTTTCCAGAAAAATGCTGCGGTCCAAAAATCTGCAATATATTTACTTCTTTTAAAAGCATAATCCTCTCTGCTTTTTTTATAAGCTTTTTCTATTTCCTTTTGTTCTCGGGTGCTATCTTCTTTGTACCTCTCTGATAAGTCTGCTACCCTAAAAGTTTGAGCTTCTTCGCTTTCCCGTACAAGATTAAATATCAATTGATATTTTTCTTGTTCTCTTCTTTTATAATATTCCCTGGCAATTTTTATCCTTTTCCTGGCAATATTCTTATCATCACATTCTACCGGAGAATATGCTTCAGGAGGAATACCTTTTTTAATTAATTCCGGTGTTGCACCAATCAAACTATTCCCGCATTTTATTCTATGGTCTAAAAAATTAAGTGGTAAATCATTGGTTGCAGCGGTTAGCCAGAGGGAAACCTTGGCCAGCTCTACCGCCATAGGATTAAGGTCTACTCCATATATACAATGTCTCAAGACATCTCGGCGAGCGTGGCGTATTTGTGTATCATTTGGATATTCATCCTGGATGCGAATTTTAGCCAGTTTTTCACCTAAATATTCGGTAGCAGAAATTAAAAATGCAGCACTTCCGCAAGCAGGGTCACATATCTTTAAAGATAATAATGCTTTTTCTTGATTATCTTTATCAGGACCTGCTTCTTCTATTTTCGTTTCCACTACGGGTATTAAAGCGGATTCTATCAAAGCATTCACTAATCCGGGATGGGTATAATAACTGCCTGAAGTTTTTCGGGAAGCTCCTCGGGGATCTAAGAAAAAAGTATTTGGAGGAATTTCATTTTGGGAATTGAGTTTATTTTTTTCATTATTATCTCCTAAATTTTCCATTTTAGAAGATATCCTCGGTATATATTCTAACAAACTTTCGTAAATTGCTCCAATTTCGTCAACGTTCAATTCTATATAACTAATTCGATGTGGTATTCCCTTTTTTTCGAATAAGGACATATATTTAATTGCCATCAATAATTTATCATTTCGACATTGAGAATTTATTAGCCAATGTATTGAATCGGGATTAAACAATTGGCCATTATAAGGCGTAATTCCTAATTCCTCTACACCATGATAAACCATATTGAAGGTTGCTTTTAATCCTTCCCATAAATCAAATTGCTCTTCATCAATTATTTCGCCTCTTTCAATTTTATCTCTTAAAGAAGACAGGCTATATTCCTGGGCATATAAAGTACTTCTTGTGGGCATTAATCTTCTTTGCTCAGCATAAAATAAAAATAGTATCCGATAAATGATTCTTAAAATTTGCTGATAAAATTGCATACAAATTTCAGTATTATCAACTAATCTGTTTAATAATTCTGGAGTTGCGAGCAGGAAACCGTTTGCGAGAGATTCAATGGCTGAACTTATATTTTTTCTTAAATCTTCTCCTATGGCTACACCTGCACTTTTGCTTTCTTCAAATAAATTTTCCAACATGCATTTTTCATCTTCTTTTGGTATAAATCTACTTGGGTGTATTAGTCTGTATAAAATTCGAAAATCTTCATAATGGCGGCCTTCAAATAGCATTTCTAAATCAAATTGAATATAGGCTTTCCTGCTCTGGTGGCTAAAATCTCTTAAAATTCTTAAATATCTGCCATTGGTTACTATTCCCCATAAATCTGAATTAGACTGGTTTAAAAATCTTTGTAAAGTATCATGCGGGCTATATTTACGAGTTTGTTCTTCTGGTTTATCATCTAAATCCTGCTGAAAGGATGAAGAGTGCACTATGGGTGCATTTGCACCTTCCCATCCTCGATAGGACAGAATAAATTTGTTTCCACTATCTGCTTCAATAGCACTTTTTTGATATTGTAAATCAAATCCGAATAGAGAGAAGAAATGCTTTACCCATTTTTCCCTTAAATCTGATAGACTCATAGAAGGGTAATCTGATGATAATAAATCCCAGCGAGCAATTAAGTTTTCGTAAGCTTCGGCAATTTGAGATGAATAATTTTTCTTATTTTCTTTAACAGAATTTATTTCACAGAAAAAACTTTCAGGTTGTACAAATTTGTGTCGGGAATTTTCTTGCCCTAAAGATTCTAAAAGATTTTCGGATATTAAGTTTTGTATTTCTATACTTGGATAATTCATACCGGATACCCCATGGTTAAAGTTAAAATATCATGACTCGCGTAAGAAACATCAGTGACTCCTTGTAGCCAATCAGGGAGGTTTGCATTATCAAATGTTTCCAGCAAATTATTTCTTTCTTCTTTTATTTTTTTCAGATAATTATCAATCATTCCAGTTAATTCCTTTTCCCAATATTTGTTATTAAATACTTCTTGAATATCTTCTTTAATCTCCGT
>CAYOSZ010000279.1:0-3870 GCA_964406715.1 uncultured Ignavibacteria bacterium
CCATTTTTTTGCTCTGCTCTTTAGACTGGCGGGAGTAACGTAGTATTCCTCTCCTTTCAAATCCTCTGGGGACATCAATTCCTCCTTTTCTTGAATGCTGTGATTAAAGAGAAAATGAAGCTTTTCGGGTGAGTTCATCTGGTCATTTCGTTTTTCGGGAAAACAACTCTACCATCTGTCGTCTGGCAAAAAGAATCCACAAAACAAATGGCATGGTCTCGCTGAAAAGATAAAGGGGAACGCTGAGTTTTTCGTAAGTGGGGGAGGGAACCCCTCTGGCGTCATGTAAAAGATAAACCACTTCGGTAAGGATCACGTGCCACAAGATCATAACCGCAAGACCTAAAGCCAAATGGTAAAGCCTGGTTTTAAGTTTGATTTCTCTTGTGATTATCATCAAAGAAACGAAGGGAATCAGGCTATTGAAGATGTCCACGGGTGGCGCAAAAAACTCAATGTTGAAACCGGCGAGTTTTATGAAAAGCCAGCCGTATAGATGATTCAAAAAGACCAGGTACCACCCCTCCCCCTTCCAGTGCCATAAGGCAAACAGAGGGGCGGAGATTAAAATGAACTTAACGATGAACAGCCACAGCTTTTCTCTCATAATGCACTACTTTCTCGATCCACAGAACCCAGGCGGTGACGATGATCAAAATCATGGCCACCTGCCAGAAATACAGGTGCATAAAATCGAAGGTTTCGGGAGACCAGTTGCCCACCACCATTATGAAAACCATCCTGACTATGTTGATGGCATAAAGAAAGGGGATGCCCAGCCCGGCTCCGAACAGTTTCTTCCTCCAGCCGGCCGGATAGGCTATCATGGCGGCGAGAAAGATCAGCACCTCGTAAAGCCCGGTGCATTCCCCCACCACCTCAACCGAGAAGTTGGGCAGGGAGACTATGGTTCCGCTCACCCGGACAGCCGACCCAAAAAGTTTTAAGAAAAATCCGGTAACATCCGCAGTTGCAGCGTTAAGCCAGTAGACCTGCCGATTAAATTCGTCACTAAGGTAGGGAAAGATGGTGGCAAGGACTATCAGAAGCCCGAGGAAGATCAGGCAGAATTTCACGATCGCCTTATGGGCTTTCAGTTTTGCCTTTACCGACCGAACCTTCTCTTTTTTATCTTTCTTGGCTTTCTTCTTATCCTTCATAACAGCCTAACTGCCGATGAAAGGAATCTGGTGATCTCTGCCAGATTGAAATCTTCAGAGTAACTCGAGCTTCTCTTCTCTTTCCATTTGTGTGAAGATACCTCATAAAGTCGCGTCACGCAAGTCCGTTTTGTAGCAAGGGATACAGATTTGACCTCCGGTAAAATCTTACCATTATAACGATAAGCCCCTTTCGGATCTCTCCAAAAGGGGCTTCGAGCCTCCCCCAATAGAAAAAACTAACCTTACTCGTTTTCAGACGAGTTTACGCCGATACCGAAACCCTCTTCCTCCTGATAATGATGAACACAGTGCTTCCGATAAGTAAGGCTACCAGGATGATCAGACCCCAATCGGTGAGAGTAGGGACAGTTATCTCTTTGCATTCGCACACGTCGTTGTCGAACACTACCGGACCAGTGGCATTTGTACCTCCCGGCTTGACACAGTCATTCTCGAAGTCGCAATCACAGGGCGGATTGCCGGTGTACTGGAACGAAACGAGATTCAGTTGTGCCGCTATCTTTTTGCAAATCATGTTTCCCGGACAGGGTGGATCGTTTATGCATATGAAGTTGCAGCGCCCAGTATGAAAATTGCCAGTGCAGTTGTTTTCTTCTGGAGGACAGGAAAGGCCATCACACTTCCACGTAATGCTGCTGGGGTCAATTTGCACCTCATCATCACACAGGGGGAGGTATTCACTTTCTTTTGAACTGAATTCGCGATCAAGGAATTCCATGAAACCATCCCAACTATGCTCTCCTTCCAACGTCACCCCAGGAACATGCATGAAAGCCACTAGCTTTTCTCCCTCGTATCCTTTTGCAGGTGAGCCACCAACCCGGCTGAACTCACGCAAAGCCTCTTCGTAAGTAACCTCATAACTCTTGGCCTTGTGGTACACTCCGTCATTGTCTGGATCAATATAGATGTTCATCTTGCCAACAGCCTCTACCTGAACCAACAAGATTATCCCTATTATCACCAATATGCTCTTCATCATTTGTTTTATAAACATATCAACTCCTTTATCGGTTAACGCCACACAAGTTAATGGATTCCTGGTGGATTAATACCTCCTCCCTCCAGGCGGGGCGCGGTCTTCCGGGAGTAGATAGACTTTTTCAGTGGAAAAACTGCAAGTAGAAAGAAGATGCCTTCTCTTTTCGTCCTTGATGGCTGAGTTCGCCGTGTTTCTTACTGCTTTAATGACCTTTGTAATGGCAAAAGCTAAAAACGAATTCAACAGAACGATTATAGACGAAGCCGCCAAAAGCCCGAAAAGAGCAACCAAGCTATGCAGGAAGGGGTGAGAAAATCCTGCCTTTCCGAAAAGCCCATCGGCAAATCCGAGTTTAACCAACCCCAATTCCAACCCTGCCCAGAGTAAAGCAACCAGGGACGGATTGAATCCCCATCTCTTACGGGCCTTTCCCACCATCCAGCCAAAGACCGCGAAAAGAGCTGTGCCGCCAAGCAGTTTGAATAGTGAAGCGGCGGTGGAAATCTCAAGGGAATTGATCGCCCCCACGCCAAATAAAGAAAGCCCAAAGAGAAAGCCGAGCCTGAAGGATTCTCTGGGGGAAGCCTGGATGATTCTGTAGAGAAATGGGGTTAGGGCAAAAAAGGAGAGGAACCAGTAAAGGGGAAATTGATGAGCAATGGATAACAAAAGGGCAGAACTGCCGGAGAAGATGAAATCCCTGACCCAAACTGTAGGGATTGGATTATCCCGGTTCAAACCCACAGCCCCGGCGGGGGTTCTTCGGACGTTTTGATGATGCTCGACAGGTTGGCTCACAAGCTCTCCGCTGCTTTATGGCCAAAGATTCAAGAACAAAACTGGGGTTTACACCCACTGCACCCCTGTGAGCCCTTTAGGGATGCCTATAGAAGCCTAATAAAGGGAGATATCCACATAGGATTAACGTCCGTTATTAAGCCAACAGCCCATCAGAATGTCTCTATGAAATTATTATGCACACCTAATATAAATTTCCTCCCGAGTTTTGTCAAGCATTTTTTCAAATTTTTTTGCAAACTCAAGAGCCTTTTATATCCACCAGAAGACTCATCTTATCACAGTCCAAACCCACGTTTCAGACTTCAAACGTATCGAACATCTTCATGCACGATGGCTGACAGCTCAGGTATTTTCTTTAACTACTTGATTCATCAAGGGTTATGATTAAGCATTGAAACCAGTTAGTATGGAATACCAGGGGCATTTTCGGAGCCACGTTGATAAACGCAAAAAATTACGAAAATTTCACTTGACATTATGAAATTGCAGGTTATTTTATTTACGGCAGTTATGAGGGGAGAGCTGTTATTTTTTGATTTTGAGAACTTCCCCGAGGATTGTTCTGGAAGAACACTTCTTTAGGCGGAAGGGAGCTGTTTTGCAACTAACAGAGGCTGAAGAGAAGGGTTTAAGTTTAATTCACTTACAATTATCCCCCTTCGGTGGTTTACACGCTTCAGCCTGTTTTCTAAGAATCACCAGTCCCCTAAAATAAAGTTAAGATAGAAGAATATATTGTCGCAAAGGAGGTAAGTTAAATGAGAATTCGAGCAGTTCTGGTGGTATTGAGCTTGCTTATGTTCATTATTTGCACAGCCGGCATGAGCGAAGCGGCCACAAAAAGCAAGTACACTATCCACGACTTAGCCTATCCCAGTGAGCATCCCTGGCAGCACGATGGAG
>CAYOSZ010000280.1:0-3855 GCA_964406715.1 uncultured Ignavibacteria bacterium
CGTTACATCCGCTGACTCATCCGTTTAATCCGTTCCATCCGTTGACCCATCCGTTGACTAATCGGATGGCCAGCTCACCTTCAAACCAATCCAGATCTCATTCTCGTCGTTTATGGTATGGTTGGGCACGATCACGTAGTTGAGACTGGGAGTCAAAGTTACAGTTTTCAAGGGGAAATCCGTAGAGATACCCAGGCATATATCCGAGAAACCGGGATCGACTCCGAAGTCCCGATATTGGTTGGTGTGGCCGACGATGACGGAGGAACGAAAACCTCTTTCTTTGATATTGAAATTTTGATTCAGGGAAACAGTGGTATACAGACCATCCCCCACGTTGAAATCATAATATAGAGTCAAGCATAGGGTAAGAGGAGGTGAGCTAACGGTTATGCCGGTGTATGCTTCAGGCGAGGTGGAATTCTCATCCGGATAATTGGGCAGGCTGGGAAAGGTGAAATAGCCCATCCCAGCGGAAAAGGTCAACTCTTCAGAAAAAGCTTTATCGTAACCCGCAATCAAATCGAGCTCGACAAAATCCGTATCGGCCAATGCAATGGCAGACCAGAGATTAAGCCAGATCCCGCTTTTACCGAAATCAAAGGTGACGGAAGGCTGAATCGCGGGACGATCATCGGAGATGGTATCAAATCCTCTCCAGATGTATCTGGAGACTAAAGTAACGTCCGAGCGAAATCCTATTTTTGATAATGCCGAAGAGGGCAACAAAAGAAAAAATAGGCTTATCAAAAAGAATGCCCCACATCTTCCCGGAAAAAGTTTTATACATACCATATAATCCCTACTTTCACCATAATTTTTACGGCTTTCCCGAATTTAAGTGAACTCTACGAGGATGTCAAACGTATTTTAATGTAAGTTGCGGAGTTTTTAAAGAGACGGAGTTTGAGATTGTCTGGAAAAACAAAGATATCATTGATAGAAGTAGATATTGGATTAAATTGTAAGTAGGCTGAACTCTTAACCGCAGATGAGTTTAGCCTTTTTTGTTGGCTGTTTTACTTTTGTGATCAAATCCAGATTCTTTTCTTAAGGAGGTTTTTCGTGAAACGTTCTCTGTGTATTTTTGCCCTGGGGCTTTTTGTGTTCTGTTATGGCTTTTTGAGTCAAAATGCTTACGCTCAGCAGCTAAATGATCAGGCAGGGGAGGAGTTACTCACCGACCAGAACACCACCCCCAGCCAGTTCCACCGCATGCTGGCACAGATGAAGCAGGACAGGCTGAACAAGCTGCGGGAGTCGGGAATAATCCTTCCCCTGAAGGAAACTTTGGCTCAGAGTCAGTATGATGCCACATACTACCGGCTGGATCTGAATCTGAACGATACCACCGAGATAATATCCGGTTCGGTCTACATCTATGCTCAAGCCTTGGTGGACGGATTCAATCTGCTGGAACTGAACTTCTTCGATAATCCCCAGATGTATTTAGATTCGATCAAAAGTAACGATGCTCTTCTGTCCTTCACCTGGACTAATGACATAATTTATATTACCTTAGACCAAATCTACAACCAGGAGCCGTTCGACGTAACCGTCTACTATCACGGGCATCCCCTGGAGGGAGGACTTCAGTCCTTCGATTGGGGATATCACGGAAGCCCGTCCGTGCCCATCATGAGCACCTTAAGCGAGCCCTATTTTGCCCAGGCCTGGTGGCCCTGCAAGGATCTTCCCCGGGACAAGGCCGATTCCGTGGACATCAACGTAACCGTCCGCTCCGATCTGTATGTGGCTTCCAACGGCCTTTTAAGAGAGATAGTCGACCACGGTTCCACCAAGACCTACAAGTGGCATGAGAAATATCCCATCACCACCTATTTGGTCTCCATAGCCGCCACCAATTTCAGCATCTTCTCCAACTGGTATCATCCCATAATGGGAGACTCCATGGAGGTGATGTACTACGTCTATCCGGAAAGGCTTTCTCAGGCGCAAGCACTATGGCCCATCACTCCGTCTATCATCGAATATTATGCCAACTTGTTTGGAGAGTATCCCTTTGTAGAGGAAAAATACGGGATGGCGCATTTTACCTGGGGCGGTGCCATGGAACATCAGACTAACACCAGTTTCTCATCCTCCTGGTATTCCGAGTGGGTGATAGCTCACGAGCTGTCCCACCAGTGGTGGGGAGACTACATAACCTGTCATAACTGGCATCATATCTGGTTGAATGAGGGATTTGCCTCCTATTGTGAGGCTTTGTGGGCTGAGGAAAATGGGGGATCATCAAGTTATCACACCTATATGAATAGCATGCAATACTGGGGGAGCGGAAGCATATTCGTCGAAGACACCACCGACGCCTGGAACATTTTCGATATCATCGTTTATGATAAGGGAGCCTGGGTGCTGCACATGTTAAGGCACGTGGTGGGGGAAACCGATTTCTTTCAGATTCTCAGGGATTATTACTCCGATCCTCGCTTTGCCCACGCATCAGCCGAGACAGAAGGTTTTCAGGACGTATGCCAGACGGTTTCGGGTATGGATCTGGATTATTTCTTCCAGGAATGGATTTACGGGACTTACTATCCCGCGTACAGATGTTCTTACACCTGGGAGCCTGCCGGCGGAAACTGGAGTAATGTCTACGTCCACTTAGACCAGACCCAGGGTACCGATCCCACCCACTTCACCATGCCGGTTGACATTAACGTAAGCACCTACACCATGGACACCACCGTCGTCCTGTTCAACGACCCCAGACACAAGGACATAGCCGTGAGCGTATACGGCATGTCAGGCATCGACGTAGCCGTTGACCCTGATAAATGGATCTTGAAACAAGTCGATTACACTTCAACGTATGGGATGAACATAGTAACCACAGATTTGCCTACTGTCCCCCAGTTCACCGCTTATGCGGAGACACTCCTGGCCAAAGGAGGAATCTCCCCCTACGAATGGGAGATGGAAAGCGGTAACCTCCCTGATGGAATGGAGTTGGACTCCCAGACCGGAGTCATCTCCGGAATCCCCACTGAGCCTGACAGCTTCGATTTCACGGTAAGGGCTACCGATTCAAGCTCTCCCAACCAGACCGATACTCAGGAGCTGTATATCATCGTTACGGAGGTTCAATACATAAATGGAGACGTCAATCACGACTCGGTTATCGACGTGGGTGACGTAATATACCTGGTTAACTACCTGTATAGAAATGGCTCAGAACCTATTCCCCTGGAATCCGGTGACGTGAATTGTGACGAAACGATCGACGTCGGCGACGTGATCTTACTGGTTAATTATCTCTACCGGGGCGGTCCGCCACCCTGTTAGAATCAACCCCTGGTGGGGACGGGACTATGAACCGCGAACCATGAACTGACCTAAGGGGAGCTGACCAGCCTCGATCTCTGGAAGGGGATCGGGGCTTTTTTTCAAACTCTTCTGTATTGATGAATTTGTGTATCGCTCGTTGCATCGGGGTAAGTTACCCCCATGCCGATCAAAGTGGCGGGATCGGTTTCCCGTACTCCTGTCAAGCAAGAAGATGGTTGACAAAAACGGGTTTTGTGTTAAATTGCAGGTAGGATCAACTCACAACAGCAGATGAGATCGTTTTTAAAGTTGTAATTCCTGCTTATGATTTCCGATTTCTAATCATTTTGTGGAGGTTTCTCATGAAACGTATTGTAAGGATTTGGATCTTGGGGCTTTTCATATTCTCCTCTGGATTTTGGGCTCAGAATGCTTCTGCCCAGCCAACAGATCATCAACCGGAAGAGGTGATATTCACCGACCAGAACACCACCCCCAGCCAGTTCCACCGGATGCTGGCACAGATGAAGCAGGACAGGCTGAACAAGCTGCGGGAGTCGGGAATAA
>CAYOSZ010000281.1:0-3854 GCA_964406715.1 uncultured Ignavibacteria bacterium
TGCCGGTATAAGATGTAAATGCCAGGACGTACCCTTGGCGGAAAAACATGATCTTTCCTCCTTATTTGACAAACTGAAGGTGTGAATTTTTACTTTGCACCCGATCTAAAAAATGAGAATGATCTTTTAAAATAAAGAAATGACCGTGCTCTTTTGCACGTTTAATGGGGTTCTCGTGAACCTTTCAGCTAAAGACAACTTCAATAATAAAGGATCAAAGTGAACAGTAAAAGCGTCGAGTTGAGGGTGGGGGTGGTGGTGATTTTAGCCTGTGCCATCCTCATTTTCGGACTCATCTGGGTTAAGGGGATAAGGTTTGATCAGACCCGGTACGAATACTCGGTCATCTTTCCCAACGTGGGTTCCCTGGAGGTGGGGGACCCGGTATCCGTTTCGGGAGTACCCAAGGGAAAGGTGGAGAAAATAAAACTATACCAGGGTGACGTTCTGGTCACCTTCAATCTTACCACGGACGTGGTGTTGAAAAAAAACGCCAAATTCACCGTTATGAACGTGGGCTTGATGGGAGAAAGATTCATCGCGGTACAAACCGGCCATTCCGATACCCTTTTAGATCTCTCCCGCCCCATCCAGGGATATTACGACACCGGTATTCCGGAGGTGATGGGCAGAATGGGAGAGATGATCGCCCAGCTCCAAACCCTGGCGGAAAATTTAAAAGAGGTGGTAGGTACCAAATCCTCCCGGGATGCCCTCATCCGGATCATCGAGAACTTAAAGGAGATAACCCAGAAAACAAACTCGCTTTTAGACCGGAACCAGGAAAAATTCGACCGGACGCTCGATGATCTGTCTTATACCTCCGCCGAGTTGAAAAATATGATGAAGGAAAATAAAGATAAGCTCCAAAGCACGGTGGATAATTTCAGCTCTGCCTCGGAAAAGCTGAACAACATTACCACCACTTTGGACACCCTCTCCATCTCGTTGAAGAAGCTGAGCTCCAGGATGGAAAGCGGAGAGGGAACCTTGGGCCAGCTTTTGAACGATACCACCCTGTATGAGCAGATTAAGAAAACCACCCAAAATGTCGATTCATTAATATTGGACATAAAGAGACACCCCAAAAAATACTTGAAGTTCAGCATCTTTTAACTCGATTTCGTAAACCTTCCCCCAGAGCAGATAGGACCTTAAGGGGCAAAAGTGGTTTTGCGTTCGAGGGAGATAGTTCTTCAAAAGAGCACTTGATCCATTGGAAATCCGGAACAATCGGCGATTGACCGGTTTATCTTGTCGCCTTTCGGCTTCAGAGACTTAAAAAGGATAACATCAACTATCGGAAGGTCTCATGAAAAAAATCAAATTCGCTTTCGTCATTCATAACCATCAGCCCATCGGCAACTTCGAGCACGTGTTCGAGCATGCCTTCACCCACAGCTACCTTCCCTTCCTGGATATTTTAGAAAGACATCCTCGTTTCAAGATTGGCTTACACTTTTCCGGAATTCTGCTGGAGTGGATAGGGCAGCATCACCCGGAACTCTTTGACAGGTTGAGAGCCATGGTTAAAACAGGCCAGGTGGAGATGCTTACCGGGGGCTATTATGAGCCCATACTTGCGGTCATCCCGGACCGGGACAAGATAGGACAGATCAGGAAGCTGACCGATTTTCTGAAGCAGGAATTCAACGCTCAACCGGAGGGGATGTGGCTGGCGGAGAGAATCTGGGAACCCCATCTTCCCAAACCCATATCACAGGCAGGAGTTAAATACACCATGGTGGACGATTCTCACTTCAAATATTCCGGACTGTCTGACGAGGAGCTTCTGGGTTATTACATCACCGAGGAGGAGGGACATGTTCTGTCTTTATTCTCCTCCTCCAAATTCCTGCGTTACTCCATACCCTTCAAGGAACCGGAGGAGACCATCAGATACTTCAAAAAGATCGCCTCCGAGGATGGGCAAAGACTCGTTTTGTACGGAGATGACGGCGAGAAATTCGGGGTTTGGCCCAAGACGTACCAACACTGCTTTAAAGACCGATGGATAGAAAGGTTCTTCGAGGCGATCGAGCGTAATTCAGATTGGATCGAGATGGTTCACCTTAAAGATGCTTTGAATCTGCTTCCTCCAAGAGGGAGGGTTTACCTTCCCACCGCCTCCTATCATGAGATGATGCAGTGGGCTTTGCCGCCTGGAGCTTTTGCCGAATATGAGGAATTCGAACACATCCTGCAAAAACAAAATCTGGATGAAAGATTCGGTCCCTTCGTAAGGGGAGGCTTCTGGAGAAACTTTTTGGCAAAATATCCCGAATCCAATAACATGCACAAAAAGATGCTCACCTTAAGTCAAAAGATCGAGGAAAGCGAAAGCAAGAAAGGTGTAAGCAAAAACAAGTTGAATAAGGCCAAAGACTTCCTGTGGAAGGGACAATGCAATTGTCCTTACTGGCACGGGGTGTTCGGCGGTCTGTATCTGCCGCATCTCCGTTCTGCGGTTTACGAAAATCTCATCCGGGCGGAAAAGCTGACAGATGAGCTTACACATACAGCCAAGAACTGGGTGGATCATCAGGTCTTCGATTTTGACAAGGACGGTAAAGATGAACTCACCTTTCATAGCCCGATCTTCGGGCTGTATTTCTCCCTCTCCTCAGGTGGAAGTCTATTTGAGTTGGACTTCAAGCCAAAGAGCGTAAATCTCTTGGACACGCTGACCAGGCGGGAGGAGGGATATCACAGAAGGCTCCTTAAGCCAAAGGAAACACAGCCAGCTCATCAGAGCACAGAGATAGCCAGCATCCACGATCTGGTCTTGACCAAGGAGGAGGGATTGGAGAGGTTTTTAACCTACGACTGGTATCGACGCGGCTTTTTGATCGATCATTTTCTGGGTAAGGAGACTAAATTGGAAGATTTCGCCGCCTGTCGATATCCGGAACAGGGTGATTTCGTAAACCAGCCTTACCTGTATAAGATCGACAAAGGGAAAAAGGGGTTAGACGTTACCTTATACCGGGATGGATTCGTCTGGGTGGGGGAGAAGAGAGCACCCATCACCGTGGCAAAGACCATCTCCCTCACCCCCGGTGGTTCCGATCTCAGCATCTCCTACGCTTTGATAAACAATTATCCGGGCAGGGTTAACTTACGGTTCGGGATTGAATTCGGCCTGGCCATCCCCTGGAAAGAAGATCAACGAAGCTATTGTTACTTTAATGAGCGCGAAACTCAAACCAGAGAGCTGGCCATGACGGGCAATGCGGCCCGGTGCGCCGAATTTGGAATAAAGGACGATCATCTTAAGCTGGATATCAATTTCAAGCTCAACCGGCAGTCTCAGCTGTGGCGTTTTCCCATTTACACCGTTTCGCTGTCAGAAGAGGGATTTGAAAAGGTACAGCAGAGTGTGGTGTTGTTCCCCAACTGGAACCTCTCCTTGGAACCACAGGAGAGGTGGGAGGTGAAAATCCTCAACAGCTTCAGTCCCCTGAAGCATTAAATTTGTGAAAACAGAAATAATCGAGTTTCTCCCTTAAGAGCCTGTAGAAAGATCCTTTCGTTCGCTCAAGAATCAACTTCTAGTTTCCGCTTGGCGGTTAATCTATCCAATTCTGGGATGAATTATCCTAATCTAATGAAGGAGTCATATTATTGGTGCGGGATGACGAAGACCCGTCTGGGAATTCCCCCCTCTCTGGGGGATAATCAATCTTCATCAATAGGGCAGGGCATTTAGCCTTGCCAAAAGGAATTTTCGACAACCTTGGACGAATCCGGGAAGTTACTCCGATGCCACCAGGGACAGTTTATAGAAGCTGCCCCAATCTTCATTTCTGAAGATTGGGGCAATATTGTTTCTTTACTATATAGGTTTTCTTCTA
>CAYOSZ010000282.1:0-3849 GCA_964406715.1 uncultured Ignavibacteria bacterium
ACAATCGGAAAGGGTTCCGCCGCAGGCAACAGAAGTGGAGCAGGCGGTTTTGGGGGCCATGCTTCTTAATAAGGAAGCCATCGGGAGGGCGATCGAAATAATAGACAAGGATTGCTTTTATCGGGATGATCATCAGAAGATATTTGAAGCGCTGGTGAATCTATACGACAGAAACCAACCGGTGGATATCATAACCGTTTCCGAGGAGTTGACCAGGCGCAAGCAGTTGGACGAGGTGGGCAGCAGAATGTACCTTCTGGAACTGACCGAGAAGATCGCCACCACCGCCAACGTCGAATATCACTGCAACATCGTTCTGGAGAAAGCCACCTTGCGCAAACTGATCAACACCGGCACCCAGATAGTCTCCCAGTGTTACGATACCACCCAGGAGGTGGACGATCTTCTGGATCGGGCGGAACAGGGTATCTTCAGCATCTCGGAGAGGAGGATAAAGGAGGGATTTATTCCTCTGGGGGACTTACTTCCGCACACCTTCGAAGCCATAGAGGAATATCAGAAAAAGGGTGGAATGATAACCGGAATACCCACGGGCTTTTTCGAGCTGGACACTTTAACCGGCGGCCTTCAGAAATCCGATTTGGTCGTGGTTGCCAGCCGTCCCTCCATGGGTAAAACTGCCTTCTGTCTTTCCATAGCCGAGCATGTGGCCATCGATGAGAAGATTCCGGTGGGGGTCTTCAGCCTGGAGATGGCGAAAAGCCAGTTGGCTCAAAGGATGCTCTGCAGCCGGGCGCGGTTTTCCACTCATAAGATGCGCACCGGAAAGATAAGCGATCAGGAATACAGTAATTTAGCGGTGGCGGTTGGACCTCTGGCAGAAGCCAAGATATTCATCGATGACACCCCCAATCTGGGGATTTTGCAGATGCGGGCAAAATCCCGCAGGCTCAAAGCTCAACATGACGTGGGCTTGATCATAGTGGACTATCTCCAGTTGATGCAGGGACCCCGAAGCTCGGAGTCCAGGCAGCAGGAGATTTCCATGATATCCCGCTCGCTGAAAGGGCTGGCCAAGGAGCTGGAAGTTCCGGTGATCGCGGTGTCCCAGCTTTCCCGAAAGGTGGAGGATCGCGGCGGAGATAAAAGACCCATGCTGGCTGATCTTCGCGAGTCCGGGGCCATCGAACAGGATGCGGACGTGGTGGCATTTGTCTACCGTCCGGAATTTTACGGCATAGAGAAATTCAGAGACGGAAATCCCTCCCAGGGAGTAGCGGAGATAATCGTAAGCAAACACAGAAACGGGCCAACCGGCGAGCTGCGCTTGACCTTTTTAAAGGATTTCGCCAGGTTCGAGAACATGGAATTCATCCGCCGGGAGGTTCCCATCTAAGGCGAGAAAGGGGTGAGGAAAACGCGGTTCTATCATACTTCCGGAAACATCTTTACCTTTGTGGGGAGAAAGACCCTCACCTTTTTTGAGGATGTGGGAGGTCTGGCTCTTCTGATGAAGGGCATTCTGCTGGGTT
The DNA here is from genome assembly GCA_964406715.1 of uncultured Ignavibacteria bacterium. Taxonomy (GTDB): domain Bacteria; phylum Zixibacteria; class MSB-5A5; order MSB-5A5; family SM1-73; genus SM23-73-3. The sequence goes on from CAYOSZ010000282.1 coordinate 1,494, forward strand.
TACCCAAGGCTTTCACCAGATTTCATCTCACCGCCGAACAGATGCTGATGATAGGAGTAAATTCCCTTCCCCTGGTTACCATAGTATCCGTCTTCACCGGAGCAGTCACCGCGGTTCAGGCGGTATATCAGATCTCGGACTACGTCCCCATGAGATATCTGGGAACGGCGGTGGGCAAGGCGGTGATGATAGAGCTGGCTCCGGTTCTCACCGCGCTGGTGGTGGCGGGCAGGGTGGGGGCGGGCATTGCCGCAGAGCTGGGAACCATGAAGGTGACCGAGCAGATCGATGCGCTAAAAACCTTAGCCTTAGACCCGGTGGAATATCTGGTGGTGCCCAGGTTCGTGGCCGGATTGATCATGCTTCCGGTTCTGACCATCTTCGCTGATGCCGTCGCATTGGCCGGAGGAATGGGAATCTCCGTCACCACGTTGAACGTATCTCCCCACGTTTTCTTGAACAGCCTGAAATCCTTTTTCAAGACCATGGATTTGGTGTCCGGTCTTTCCAAGGCATTCGTCTTCGGCAGCATAATCTCGGTCATCGGGTGCTACCAGGGATTCAGGACCGAAGGCGGAGCGGAGGGTGTGGGCAAATCGGCAACCAAAGCGGTGGTGGTGGCGTCGGTTTTGATATTAGTAGCTGATTATGTCGTGGCAAGCATACTTTTCGGTTAGCGAACAAGAATCGTAGTTGCCCAATTAATTGGGCTCAATAGACAAATTCAAGATTAACCTCCAAGCCTTTAAGAGTTTTGATACATATAGCATGATAGAGATAAGGGACGTTTACAAAAGCTTCCGTGAAAACCACGTGCTCAAAGGGGTGGATCTGACCATCAAGAAGGGTGAGACCATGGTCATCATCGGGAGGAGCGGGTGCGGAAAAAGCGTGCTGCTCAAGCTTATCATGGGGCTGTTGAAACCGGATGCTGGTAATATAGCAGTCAACGGAGACGAAGTCACCCGGATGAACGACAATCAGCTTGGCAAACTCCGGCAGAGGTTCGGCATGCTCTTTCAGGCTTCTGCTCTGTTTGACTCCATGACCGTGGATGAGAACGTGGGTTTGGGGTTGAGAGAACATACCGGATTATCCGAGGAGGAAATCAGACAGCGGGTGGCGGAGAAGCTGAAAATGGTGGGGCTTTCGCAGGTGGAGCGTCAGAAGCCGGCGGAGCTTTCCGGGGGGATGAAAAAAAGGGTGGGCTTGGCACGTGCCATCGCCATGGATCCGGAGTACGTGCTCTACGATGAACCCACCACGGGCCTGGATCCCATCATGGCGGACGTGATAAACGAACTCATAGTCAGGTTGAGGAATACCCTCTCCATCACCTCCATAGCGGTGACCCACGACATCGTCTCCGCCTACAAGATAGCCGACCGGATAGCCATGCTGTATGAGGGCAGGATCGTTTTCGTGGGAACGCCCCAGGAGGTTAAGGTCACGGATGATCCGGTGGTGAGGCAGTTTATTGAAGGGAGTGCGGAGGGACCAATACCCGCGTTGTGAAGATGTCCGCGGTCGGCAGTCCGCCGTCCGCCGCAAGAGCAACAGGAAAATCTCAATGAGTTTCAAATTCGAGAATTTGGAAGTGTGGAAATTGTCGCTTGAGTATGTGGATGAAATTTATCAAGTTACAAGTCTACTCCCCAAAAAAGAGGAATATAATCTAAAGTCTCAATTGATTAGGTCGGTGACTTCGATCTCTTTAAATATCGCGGAAGGTTCGACTAGCCAATCCGATCCAGAGTTCAGTCGTTTTATTGGTATGGCGATAAGATCATGCGTTGAAGTTGTTGCTTGTCTACACCTGGCAAAAAGAAGAGTTTATATAGATCAAAAAGTATTTAATCAAGCCTATGAATACGCTGAAAAAATGTTTGCTAAGTTACAGGCGTTAAGAAAAAAGCTAAAATAGTCTACCGCAATACTGGTTTTTTAGTTGTAGCGGCGGTCGGCCGACGGCGGACGGCGGACAAAAAAAGCGACGGTCGACGGACGACCGACAACGGACGAATTATGCTGAACCAGGGCAAGATCAAAACAGTATACATCTGCCAATCCTGCGGGCATAAATCCTTGAGATGGGCGGGGAAATGTCCGGACTGCGGGGAATGGAACAGCATGGTGGAGGAGAGGGTTACAAAGCGTAAAGGAATACGCTCGACCCGGAAAACCTCTTCCGTTCCCTTGAGAGAGGTGACTCTGACGGGCGAGGACCGGATAACCACCGGAATAAAGGAGTTCGACCGGGCGGTGGGAGGAGGAATCGTCAGGGGATCGGCCATTCTGGTGGGCGGCGATCCGGGAATCGGCAAATCCACCCTGCTTTTGCAAATTTCCGAAAAAA
>CAYOSZ010000283.1:0-1070 GCA_964406715.1 uncultured Ignavibacteria bacterium
GTCGGAGCTCCCTATTGTGTCGGGCTGAACTCGTGCACCTCCGCACTTCACCTGGGTTTGCACCTGCTCGACCTGCCCCCGGGGTCGGAGGTGATCACCACTCCGCTCACTTTCATTTCAACCAACCATATCATCCTCTACGAAAAGTGCAAACCCATCTTCGCAGACATCCAGCCCGATACGGGGAATCTGGAATCAGAATCGGTATCGAAGCGCATCACCGAACGGACTAAGGCGATGATACTGGTGCATTACGCCGGTTATCCCTGTGACCTGGACGAATTCTACTCCCTTGCCCGCAGCAAGGGGATTCCGATCATCGAGGACTGCGCCCATGCCTGTGGATCGACCTACAAGGGTAAACCAATTGGAGGCTCAGGAGAGATCCAGGCATTCTCTTTTCACGCAGCCAAGAACCTGACAACGGGGGATGGGGGGGCATTGACCATTCGCTCGGAGGAACATGATTCCCGGCTGAGAAAGCTCAGGTGCCTTGGAATTGACACCGATACTTTCCGGCGAATCAACAGTCAGAGATACAACTGGGATTACTATGTCACGGAAGTGGGATTCAATTACTATATGAACGACATAAAAGCGGCCATCGGACTGGTTCAACTGCGTCATCTGGATGAAGACAATGCCCGCCGGGCTGCAATCGCGGCACAGTACCATCGGAGGCTGTCGAACGTTACGGGGATCCGGCTGCTTCAATATAAGAACGACCGAACCAGCAGCTTTTGCATGTTTTGCATCCTGGCTGAGAGGCGGGATACGTTGGTAGATAAGCTGCGAGCCCATGGCGTGGACGTAGGTGTGCATTACCGGCGGAACGACCAGTACCCCATGTACCAAAAGCAGGACCTGCCGAATACCGAATACTTCTGGCGGAGAGCGATCTCCCTGCCCATGCATCTTCAGTTAACCGACGAACAGGTTGATTATGTAACCGACGTAATAAGGAAGGGATGGTAGATGGGTGATGACGCCCGACCATTGCTGATTTTGGGGGCCAGGATTCTCGCTGTCGAGATAGCTGATCTTGTCTCTGAGATTCCGGATTTCCGATT
>CAYOSZ010000283.1:1170-3842 GCA_964406715.1 uncultured Ignavibacteria bacterium
GGGGTCATCATAGCCTCCAACACTCTTTTGGGCCGTCACGTTTTTGTCAATCGGGGCGTTTTGATCGGACACCATACGGAGATAAGTGATTATGTGACCATCCAACCCGGTGCGAATATAGCCGGAGTTTGCCGAATTGGCCAGGCCACTTATATCGGAATGGGTGCTGTTGTGCTGGATCATGTCAAAATCGGAAAGCATTGTGTCATCGGTGCCGGTGCATTGGTGAATAAAGATGTTCCTGACCATGTACAGGTGGTGGGAGTGCCGGCTAGAATCGTGAAAGAAAACATTATGGGGAAATGATATATGAAAATGGATAAGCTCATCATCAACGTTGCCCTCACCGGTATGGTTCCCGGCAAAAACGACAATCCCCATGTTCCCATAACTCCGGACGAAATTGCCGAAGATTGCCATCGATGTTATGAAGCCGGGGCTTCGATTTTTCATCTTCACGCCAGAGACGAAAACGGAGAACCCACTTACGTCTCTAAACTATACCGCGATATAATCTCCAAAGTGCGTGGCAGGTGTCCCGATGCCATTATCTGTGCTTCCACCAGCGGTCGAGTCTTCAAATCATTCGAGCAACGCTCGGAGGTGTTAAATCTGGATGAAAGCGTAAAGCCGGATATGGCATCCTTAACCTTAGGCTCGCTCAACTTTCCCAAACAAGCTTCGATGAATGAACCACAGATGATTCAGGCATTGGCCCAGAAGATGAACCGGGAGGGCATCGTACCGGAGCTGGAGGTCTTCGACCTGGGAATGCTGGATTATGCCAGGTACTTGATCGATCGAAAAATCCTGCGTGAACCATTTTACTTCAATTTACTTCTCGGTTCGCTGGGCACTCTAAGCGCCACCCCTTTTCATCTTTCGACAATGATTACGTCTCTGCCGCCAAACGCTACCTGGGCAGCCGCGGGTATAGGCAGGTTCCAATTTTATGTCAACTCTATGGCTATCACCATGGGCGGACATGTGCGGGTGGGATTGGAAGACAATCTATACATGGATGCCCAAAAGCAAAAACCGGCAACCAACTTAAAGTTAGTGGAACGGTTGGTGAAATTAGCCGGGAGCGTCGAAAGAGAAGTCTGCAGTCCTCATGAAGCACGGAAGATAATCGGACTGCCACCCTTTCGATCCTGACGCCGAATCGATCCCTTATTCATCATGTATCCATTTCGATCTGAGGGAGGTCTGTTCCCATATGTGTCGAAAGATTAATGACCGCCAATTCACAATCGCATTTCCCCCCAGCACTCCATTCCAACCTCACTCCTTTTAAGTCGAACATCTGTTCGTTTAAGCCAACCATCAGGGTGTATGCAGCCAAACAGGACAAAGCATGGGGTATGGATTCTTCCACATCCGCGAATAAGGTTGTGAAATCGTTCATTTGGGAACGTCTTTCTGACCCGGATTACTAACCTGCATTCGTCGGTAAGAAAGTTGGTTAAACGGTAAAGGGGTAAGGTCTTAATCTCCCCGTTGTTGCATCCACCTGATCTCTTTAGGATCGTATCACCGGTTTTCTTTCGGGCTTAGCCGGGGGAGCTTGTTTCTGCCTTAATCATCTACCATGCCAATTGCCCTTTCCCAGTCAAAATAGGCGGAAAGATACTCGTAGATTGCGACATAATAAGTCAGCTGGGATTGATCAAAGACAACCCTGGCATCCTTCAGCTCAAGCTGAGTAGCCAGACCGCTTTTAGCGGATGCCTGCGCTATCTGAAAAGCCTTCGAAGCGGTTTCCCGAGTCGCTTCAGCGGAGAGAATTCTGTCCTTCGCCTCCTTGAGACGCAGGCTGATGTCCGTTATCTCCTTGTGAATGTTGTCTTGGGTTTGATCGATTCTTATATTGTTTTTGTCCAGTTCTATTCGGGCCTGGCTCACCCTGGCCCTGGTATAGCCACCGGTGAAGAGCGGCCAGGATAGATTCAATCCCAGGATGAAGTTGTCGTTTTTGTCATCCAACTCCCATTCATCCGACTGAGAGGAGAATCTGTAGACGAAGTTGCCCGTCAAAGTGGGGAAGTACCCGGAGCGCTCTGCGCTGACTGCGGTCCGCCTCAGTCTCTCCTCCCAAAGGAGGGCGTTGTAATCCGGTCTCCTCTTCAATATGCTCTCGAATTCCGACTCTTCGGGCATGTCCGGATAATCACCCAGATCACCCTCAAGGGTGATCTCAGCATCAACCGGGATGCCGGCGAGATTCTTCAAGCTAACCAGAGCTAGTTGGTGGTTTCTTTTGGACTCCATGGTCTGGGGAATCATATTCTTCCAGCGTACCTCCGCCTGGAGAAGAGCGAATTGAGATACCAGGCCTTGATCGAACTTGTCTTTCATGTTCAGGTAGTTCTCATGAGCATTCTGCTCGGACTTTTCAGTCACCTCCCAGACGGCTTTCAGCAATAACGTCTGATAGAAGCCTTTCTTGGCAAACGTAACTATCTCTTGATAGCTGGCATCGTATAAGAAATCCGTCAGTTCCTGGTACTGCCCGGCAGCCTTTATGGCGTTGTGCATGTTCAGACTGAACAGGGTCTGGCTGAGCACAACGCTCAAGCCATATTCGTTATTCCGATTGGTCTTGAATTTCTGGGAACCTTCGCCCAGATCAACATACATGTAATTGTCCGAGAGATTACGATTGTAATTGG
>CAYOSZ010000284.1:0-3831 GCA_964406715.1 uncultured Ignavibacteria bacterium
CTCCTCGTTGGGGCATTAAGAGCGTTGGAATCTTCAGTGCCACCTACTATCTTGATCGCTGGGGTGGTACAACTCAATTATTTGCCTTTTCACGCAGTTTACCAATCCTACATAATCGACTCGGTATAGGGGCTGCGCTATATTATTGGGGTTATGTCAAATCCCCACACCGACTCCCCCAATCTTTTGCTCCACTGAATGTACACTGTGTGCTATTCTCCAAAACACAAAACGTATCTGTGCGAGAGATGCAGATTATCGGGCTTCCAAATCAACAGCTAAGAGAAGGTGGCCATGGAACTTACTACACTGTGGGACCCTATCAAGATGCTGCTATATTCCGGTGGTCGCTAATGCTTAATGCAGTCGGGTCAGCCTGGACTGGTTCTAAACCCAACTTTTTGATCACCTCGCTCGACTTCACGGGGGTGTATGTAGCCACACCCGATGATGCAACCGATGATGCAACATCCTTCAGTATACCATTCATATACCGTGTTTCAGCAGGAATCATGTTAGTAGAGAGTAAACCACAAGTGGCTTACAATTGGCTCAGGAGTCCGCGTTTTTTTGCCTCGATCGTCGTGGGCCTTGGTGGCATCTGGGCAGTATTAGAGTAATACCTCCTTTTCATCACAAATGTCCTTGTCCCTGACGAAAAAGAGAAGGTAACGGACGAAGCATCCGTTGCCGACATGAATAAAATCACCGGGATGTAGATATCCGGTATGCCTGAATTGCACCTTCCCCTCACCAACTATTGACAGTCGGGAGCAGGACCTCCCCTGTACAGATAGTTAATCAGAAATACCAAATCTCCCACATCAATTAGCCCATCGCAGGTAACTTCGCCGGCTTCGTAAGGAAAGGGTTCGACGCCCCCCTCGAATAAGTAGTTTACCAGAAAGATCACGTCTCCCAGATCTATCAAACTATCTCCATTGGCGTCTCCACAGATGAAAGAAGCACTCACCAGCAGAATCGACCCCTGATATGGTCTGAAGTTGTGCTTGGTTGTGGTCAGGTATAGGCTCCCCTCTGCGGTGGTGGAACCAGCGAAGCTAACCTCACCCGACGTATTTGTACAATCAACCTGATATATCTCCTCCGCTGTCAAACAAACCAATGCGCTTTCCACAGGAGCGCCATCGGTTGTGACCTCGACCGTGAAAGAATAACCGCCAACCAGAATACTATCCGGGTGAGAGGCATCCAGCGTCCCCGGCAAATCCGTCCAGATCTGCATGGTGGGGTCGCCGAACCAGGTTCCCATCTCAAATGTTATCTTGGTTGACTCCAAGTCCGATCCCCAGGGATAGCCGTCTCCGCCGGTAAGGTGGTATTTATCGTACATCCAGAACTTGCCGAAGTTAAGCATTACCCCCATCCGGTACATGGGACTGAAGATGGGTTGGGTGGAGCCGCTGCCGGGGTATCCGGGATCGAAATCGGGCCAGATGGCATCATAAAAACCTTTACACAGCTCATCATTCAAGCCGCTCCAACTGACCCGGGTGTGCCCGAATATTCCGGCTGTGCCTCCGTTGGCTTTTCTTAAAAAAGCCTCACAGAAGTAAACTTCTGAGGCGGGGGTTTCATGTTCCGGGTCGTCAGTCTCGTTGTCGAAATGACCCGTCTCGCAGTTTATGCTGAGCACGATGGGCAGTCGATCCTCGTTTGAAAGCAAATTAACGTCCGGCACGTGGTAGTCCGGATCACCCCAACCGTCCACGCCGCCGTGGTCCCGATGATTCACCAGGAAGACCCCGTTATCGATGGCATTATTTATCTGGGCGGCATCTCCATCCCAGGTTAAACCCGGAGGAATGGGATCACCAAAATAATAGTACTGGGGGATGCTCTCCGGTGTTTTGGTATAACATCTCTCCGCACTTTTTCCCTGCTGCGTTATTAAAAAGTTTCTCACCGTCTCGCTGGTCTGCAGGAAGAATCTGTCCGCATAACCGTCAAAGTCGCGGTCCTGAAAAAAGCCCGCTATCAGAACGTTATGGTAAAATGATTCCGGACTAAAGATAGGAGATCTTTCATACTGCAGGATCTTGGTGATCACCACACCAGCCTCCGTGGCGTCGTCTACTGAAATCCTCCCCGGAAACACGTCCGGGAAGAAGTCATCTCCATCCAGGGTAGCATAGTACAAGTCGGTACCGGTTATCAGCCAATCATAAGGATGGATGCTTCGATAAAACAGCGGGATGAACTCGGCATCTCCGATCAGAAGGAGAAACGACGGGGGTACTAACCAGGTGTTGTAGGCATTCTGAATATAATTTCTGATCGAGCCTGTATCTGAGCCGGTCTGGGTGGTATTTCTTACCCAGGTGGAGATTCCAGATGAGTTCTTCCAGCAAGCCAGTGACTCCGCCCAGGCTTGGAAGTCAGGATGGGTGATGATCAGAAAGTCGCAGCCGAAGTTGCTCTTTCCCCCCATCGCTGGAGGGTCTCCCAAAACAGAGTAATTCAACAGAAGGTTTTGAAAAAGGCTCTCAAAATACAAAGACCTGTATCTGGGTTCGATGAAGACTCCATCTCCCCCGGAAAAACTTATCCTTACGTTCATCTCCGAGACGACTTTCAGTTCCCCTTTTGCGGGATTGAATTGAACCGGAAAGAGAGCAAGTGACGAGACCATACAGCCGCGGATGATCTTCGGCTCTCCCACGAATGCCATCCTCTCCGGATAAAATTCGTCTTTGCTGTAGAATTCCTGATCTTCGACAAATTCCGGTTCGGGTGCACCAACCTTATCCACCGGTTGCTCCTGTGCCGGATATATGCTGTAGCCAGCCAGTGTCTGACTGGAATACTCAATAATCTCAACCTCCGGGATAGCCCCTCGGGGAACCGCAACGAAACGTGACCAGACGGGTAACTCAGCCCATCCGACGTTGTGGGTGCGACCCCCTCCGGGTAGGGACAATGCTTTATAAAGATCACCCTGCTTTGTGATATCCCTTACCTTCATGCCAGGAAAACTGATCCGTAAAACCAGCTCTTCAGCATTGGATGATAGAATCGTTACCTTAGGATAGCTCTCGCTGCTTCCCGGTTGAAAGGAAATCCAATCGTCTGCAGCAGGCAAGCTTACGGTAGTCGACCATATGAAAAGAAAAACAAAACAAAACATACAGAAGTTTTTCATTCCCGGCTCCTCTCTGGAAAAATTATCAGGTGCAAGTTACTGACATAAGTCCTCTGGATTATAGCAGTTTATGTATACAACGCTCTCTACGATAATATAATCTAAGAAAAGGGTTTTCCAAGCAAAATCTTGCTTTCCTAAACTCTCTTGTGATTCACCCTACCACAAACATATCTAAATATTTTCCGCTGGACTGTCTATAACGTGAGGAAACGCAAGAAGTTGACTGCGTTTCCCCTGAGCCAATGCAGAAGATTCAGCAGCAGGTAACCGTCCATCAAGGGGAAATCAGGAGAGTTTTGACATAGTTACTTGACTGTTTTAGGTTTTTTATTTCGTATCGTTTAAGGTTCCGGCAAACCCCGAGGGGAACAGAGCGGAATACACTCATTCAGATGGATGCGTCCAAAGATTTGAGTATGGAGAAGGTATTAACTGGGTATTTAATCTCAAGGGGATGAAGGAAGCGAATCGGAAAGGAAAGCATTTCTTGATACTTCTTGCTGGATTGACTCTGTGATGTTATTGCTCTATGTGGCAAACTTTATAGTTCTCAAAATATTAGTTCGATTGGGGTGCTGTAGCGTAGACAAGCCTTCACGGTTTGGCTGGCCCATTTGGGCCTAAGCGTAAGTTAAGAAAAGGGACTAAAAGGAGTTAATTCCTAA
>CAYOSZ010000285.1:0-3816 GCA_964406715.1 uncultured Ignavibacteria bacterium
ATGGTGGGAGCGGTGGTGGTGAAGAAAGGAGAAATACTCTCCCAAGGCTATCACAAGAAGTTCGGCGGCCCCCATGCCGAGGCAATCGCCATCAGAGCTTGCGCTGATAAAGCCAAGGGTGCTACGTTATATACCACGCTTGAACCCTGCTGTCACTTTGGCAAGACCCCTCCCTGCACCGATTTGATCATCCAAAGCGGCATCAAGAAAGTTGTGTGCGCTGCAATCGATCCCAATCCCAAAGTCAATGGAAAGGGCTTGAAAAGCCTGACCAAGCACGGGATCAGGATCAGTCTGGGGCTCCTGGAGGATGAAACCAAAAGACTAAACGAGGCTTACTTCAAGTACATGACCACCGGAATTCCTTTTGTAACGTTGAAATTAACTCATAGTTTGGATGGCAGAATCCTGCCCCCATCAAAATTCTCGACTGGTAAACAGCACAGGGGCTTCTCGGAATTTTTACGATCTGTAAGTCCGAAGGCGGACGCCATCTTATGCGACGCCAATCTCAAACAAACAGATTGTCTGATAAGCTTTAAAAGATCAATTGATTTTTCTAAAACCAGGTTAATCCTACTCGGAACTCAGCATCAGATCAACAGCAAGCTCAGAGGAATCAAGCGAAATATACGTGATGAAGTAATCTGCGTCCCCACAGATCAGAAAAAGCTCAAAAGGGAATGTAATGCCTGGAGAATCAGAACAAAGAAAAACGAAAGAATCAGTCTTTTGTCGCTTCTGAAGAAAGCTGGCACGGAAAACATCACCAGTCTTCTGGTGGAAGGAGGAAACCAGCTTGCCACCTCCTTTGTGAAACAAAGGCTTCTGGACAAGATCTGGTGCTTCATATCTCTGGACATACTTGGTCAAGGGGAAGAGAGTCTCGGTGATCTGGGAATAAGAAAGATATCTGATGTTATAACTTTAAAAAACTGTGAGTACAAACGATCCAAAGATGGTCTTTTGGTTGTAGGCTATCCGAATTAAGTTGTCGGTTATCAGTCATCAGTTGTCAGTAGATCGAAAACCGAAAACTGGCAACCAATGACCGAAGAATGAAACCGACCACTGGAAACTGAATCATTATGTTCACGGGAATAATAGAAGAGAGAGGAAAGATCAAACAGGTATCATCGAGCGGCGGCAACCTGCGATTGAAGATAAGTGCGCCCCAGGTCCTAACTAACCTGAAGGTCTCCGACAGCATAAACATAAACGGTGTCTGCCAGACGGTTATAGATGCACGGAGTGGATTCTTCATCGTCGAAGCGGTAGAAGAAACCTTAAGACGAACCACCTTAGGTCAACTCAAATCCGGAGATGCGGTGAATCTGGAGAGAGCCTTGCGGGCTTCTGACCGTCTGGGAGGGCATCTGGTATCCGGCCATGTCGATTTCGTGGGAAGGATTAAATCCATCGTTCAAAGAGAACAAAGCCAGATATTCGAATTGGAATTTCCTAAAGACCACCAGAGTCATTTTGTGGAAAAGGGATCGGTGGCAGTCGACGGAATAAGCCTGACGGTAGTTGAAGTTTTAAAAGACTCCTTCACCGTCTCGGTCATTCCGTTTACCATAAGTGAGACGACCTTAGGAATGAAAAAGATGGGTGATACAGTAAACATAGAAACCGATATGATCGGTAAATACGTTCAGAGATTTCTGAGTCTAAAAAAGGACAAATTGGAAATCACCGAGGAGTGGTTAAAAGAAAAGGGATGGTAAAAAACTGCATTGAATTTGTAGCCGCACCCTTCAGGGTGCGTGTCACGTGCGTAGGCTGAAGCCTGAAGCTACCAAAGAAGGAGTTTTCATATGTCGGAATTAAATACTATCGAAGAGGCGATTGAGGACATAAAGCAGGGCAGGATAGTCATCGTGGTTGATGATGCGGATCGGGAAAACGAGGGGGACATGATCTTTGCAGCGGAGAAGGTGACCCCGGAATCGATCAATTTCATCTCAAAGCATGCCCGGGGATTGGTCTGCATCCCCCTGACCAGGGAGCGGATCGAAAAACTGGAGCTAACGCCCATGGTGAAAGTCAACACTGCCAAGCTGGGCACCCGCTTCACCGTGTCGGTGGATGCGGTATACAACACCACCACCGGCATCTCAGCCCACGACAGGGCCCAAACCATAAAAACCTTGATCGATCCTAAGACCAAGCCGGAGGATCTGGCCAGACCCGGTCACATCTTCCCCATCCAGGCTCAGGATGGCGGGGTATTGAGCCGGGCCGGGCATACCGAGGCAACCGTGGATCTGACCCGGCTGGCCGGACTTAATCCGGCAGGCGTTCTGTGCGAGATCATGGATGAGGACGGGCGCATGGCTCGTCTCCACCGCCTTATGGAGATGTCGGACAAGTTTGGTTTGAAGATCATCTCGGTAAAGGATCTGATCGAATACAGAATGAAGAAGGAGAAATTGGTAAAGCGGATAGTCAGCGTCAATTTCCCCACCAAATTCGGGCATTTCAAGCTTCACCTTTACAAAAGCATGATAGACGAACATCATCATTTCGCCCTGGAGAAGGGAGAGGTGAAGGGACAAAAAAACGTGCTGGTCAGGGTGCATTCGCAGTGTCTGACCGGCGACGTCTTCGGTTCGTCTCGATGCGACTGCGGTGATCAGCTCTCCCATGCCTTGACCATGATCGAAAAGGAGGGTCTGGGAGTTTTCTTGTACATGCGGCAGGAGGGGCGAGGGATCGGGTTGTCCAACAAGATAAGGGCTTATCAGCTCCAGGACTGCGGGCTGGACACGGTGCAGGCAAACATCGAGCTTGGTTTTAGTCCGGATTTGCGTGACTATGGCATCGGCGCCCAGATTCTGGTGGAATTGGGCTTGACCACCATCCGGCTCATAACCAACAATCCCAAAAAGATCATCGGGATTGAGGGCTACGGTCTGGAAGTAACCAAGAGGATTCCCACCGAAGTCCCCCCCACTCCGGAGAACATCAAATATCTGGAGACCAAGAGGGACAAGTTAGGGCATCTTTTGAAAGTTAAAGAAAACGGCAGCCCGCAGATAATGGGAATTAACGAGACCACCAAAAAGAAATCTTAAGCTAAAAAAGGAGTCTTTATGCCAAAAGAAGTTCAAGGGATGCTGGATGCCAAAGGAAAGAGCTTTGGAGTTACCATCAGCCGGTTCAACGAGTTCATCACCCAGAAGCTTCTGGACGGAGCATTGGATTGTTTGCGCCGGCACGGCGCAGAGGAGGAGAAGATCACCATAGTCTGGGTGCCGGGCTCCTTTGAGATTCCGTACGCGGCTCATCGTATGGCAAAGAGCAAAAAATACGATGCGGTTATCTGTCTGGGAACCGTGATCAGAGGGCAGACCCCCCATTTCGATTACATCGCCAATGAGGTGGCCAAGGGGGTTGCCAGAATATCGCTGGAGACGAGCGTGCCCACCATCTTCGGGGTGATCACCGCAGATACTCTGGAGCAAGCCATCGAACGGGCGGGCACCAAAGCCGGCAACAAGGGCTGGGATGCAGCCTTATCCGCCATAGAGATGGCCAAGTTGTTCGAACAGATTTAGATGGATGCGAAGGATATAGCCGCAGCCTCATGGTTTTCAACTGACTATGTTGACAATACCTCTTGACACCATATAATCGTGTTGTTAACCTATGCTCGAACGGTTGTTGAATGAGCAGTCGTCTGTCAGAATTATATTCAGGGATAAGAACCCACCCTGACCCTCCCTTATCAGGGAGGGAACCGCCCTTGTTCTCTGGTTAAAGGGATTATTAGAGGATAAACATGTAAGAATATAATGGCGATGACCATTGGGG
>CAYOSZ010000286.1:0-3780 GCA_964406715.1 uncultured Ignavibacteria bacterium
AGCCATTGGTGCCAACACCCTTCTGGCCCGGGTGGGGGCTTATTATCATGATATCGGCAAGGTGGAGAAGCCGGAGTATTTCGTGGAGAATCAGATGGGAGCCAAAAGCAAGCACGAGAAGCTCACCCCGTCCATGAGTGCCCTGATATTGGAGTCCCACGTGAAGGAAGGGTCGGAAATGGCAGAGGAGGTTAACCTTCCCCAGGCGGTGATTGATTTCATTCGCCAACACCACGGCACCACCGTGATGAGTTACTTTTACAACAAAGCCTTAGAACAAGGAGCAGGACAGGACTCAAAAGACGAATACCGGTATCCCGGACCCAAGCCTCAGTCCAAGGAGATTGCCATAGTGATGTTAGCGGATGCGGTGGAAGCGGCTTCCCGCGTCCTGGAGGACCCCAAGCCTTCCCGCATAAAAAGCCTGATAAAGAAGATAATCGATTCGAAGCTGCAGGCAGGGGAGCTTTCGGATTCCAATTTGACCTTTAAGGAGCTGACCGCCATTGAGCAAGCCTTCCTCCCGGTGATGATAAGCATTTTCCATCCCCGGGTGGAGTATCCGGAGACGGCAGAAAAGCCCTCCTGATCTTTTAGAGAACAGAATAAGATGACTGAAGACCGATTGAGAAAGAGCAGCGTTGAAAACGCCCATCCCCGACTCAAAGTCAAAAGGAAAATTATCCAGCTTTTGGTGGAGGATATCTTAATCTCCGAGGGGGCGGAGTGGGGCGTGGACGTGATATTGGTGAACGATGAGTTCATGCGGAAATTAAACAAGAGATTCACCAAGAGGGAGGGGACGACCGACGTGCTCTCCTTCGGAATGAGGGAGGGCGGAAGGGAGGCGGTGGAATATCCCAGCCTGGGAGATGTCTACGTTTCCTTGGATCAGGCCAAAAGGCAGGCAGATGAATATGGGGTGGGATTCGACCAGGAGGTGGGACGGCTGGTGGCTCACGGGATTCTTCATCTTCTGGGACACGACCACGCAGATAAGAACGCGGAAAGCATCATGAGAGAGAAAGAAGAAAAGTATTCAAAGAAGATGACAGAGCTTAAAGCCAAAACCTAAGCTAGATGGAATCGTATGAGTTTGAAACGTAAACTTTGATTTCCCGATAAATTTGCCCATGAGACTTATTCGCCGGATAACGCATCCCATATTGAGATTTCTCAATCGCCTCTTCCGTTATCCTCGGGGGAAGAAAAGTCCGGGACCGGAAGATGAAAATGATATCTCCGTAGAGGAGATAGAGTCGGTCACCCAAACGCCGGAATCGGCACTGGAGGAGGAGGAGAGACGCATGATTCACGGGGTGGTGGAACTGGGCGAGACCGAGGTGAAAGAGATCATGCGTCCCCGCCCGGACATGATCTGTGCAGAGGAGGGCTTCACTTTAGATCAGATCAGAGAGCTGGTGAAAAAGCATGGACACTCACGCTTCCCGCTTTTTAGAGAAAACATCGATAACATCACCGGGATCATCTATATTAAGGATATCTTTCTGCTGACAGATGACCAGGGAAAGGTCATCGGATTGTCCTCACTGGCACGAAAAGCATACTTCATCCCGGAGACCAAGAAGGTGGACGAGCTTTTAAAGGAGTTTCAAAAGGACAAAATCCACATGGCCATAGTGGTGGATGAGTATGGCGGAACCGCGGGTCTGGTCACCTTGGAGGACATCTTAGAGGAGATCGTGGGAGAGATACAGGACGAATACGACAAGGAGCTGCCCCCCATTCAAAAGCTGGATGATAAGACTTACCGGGTGGACGCCGGTGTGAGCATCGAGGATTTGAACGAGACTTTGGGAACCAAAATCGAGGAGAAGGGTTTTGAGACCATGGGGGGATTCATATACGATCTGGTGGGAGGCGTCCCGGAGCAGGGAAGGAAGCTCGAACACGAATCCGGGGAATGTAGTTTAAGCTTGTTGGTTGAGAAAGTCGAAGGCCAGAGGATAAAAACCGTTAAGATCACCGTTGTTTCGCCATCTAAAATTTCCCCGAACCAGCCCTCTCAAGATGAGTAGCCAGGTATCCATCACTAGCTGCAGCGACTACACCTACCCCCACGTCCAATCGGCGGTCAAAACCTGCCTGGATAACATCGGAGGATTGGAGAGGTTTGTCAAAAAAGATCAAAGGGTCTTGATCAAGCCGAACCTGCTGTCTGCCAAAGATCCCTCCCGTGCCATCACCACCCATCCGGCTGTAGTTCAAGCGGTGACAGAACAGGTGCAAAGGCTGGGTGCCGTGCCCATCTTAGGTGACAGCCCGGGAGGGGTGGATCGTGGAATTAAGAGGGTTTGGGAAAACACCAAGCTCTCGGAGGTGGCCGGCCAGACCGGCGCTAAGTTGGTGGCTTTCGAAAGCTCGGGAGTTTACGGAAAAACCACGCCGGAGGGAAAGACTTACCATATAGCCAGGCCGGTGATCGATGCGGACGTGATCATCAGCTTAGCCAAGCTCAAGACGCATACTCTGACCTTGATGACCTGTGCGGTCAAGAACATGTTCGGTTCCATACCGGGTTTTCGAAAAGGGGAATATCACAAGGAGGCGCCCAAGCCGAAAGATTTCGCCGGGGTGGTGGTGGACATCTTCTCTCTGACCAGACCCCATCTTACCCTGGTGGATGCGGTGGTTTGCATGGAGGGTGACGGGCCCTCCTCCGGTGATCCCAAGTATCTGGGACTGCTTCTGGCGAGCACCGATGCGGTGGCTTTGGACATGGTAGCAGCAAAGATGATGGGCTTCAAGGAGGGGGAGATCGATACCACCCGGCTGGCGCAGGAAAAAGGTTTGGGAGCAGAATCATTCGACCAGATTGAGATCATGGGAGAAAGTCTAAACGAGCTTGCCCTGCCCAAATTCGTCCTTCCCTCCAATCGACTCATAAAGATGATCCCCAATTTCCTGCTGAAGTTGATCGGTCCATTTGTCTGGGTGAGACCCAACATCTTAGAGAGCAACTGCATCAACTGCAACATCTGCGTGGAGAATTGTCCAACCCAGACCATCCGTAAAGGTGAGAATAGACCTTCCTTCGATTATACCAACTGCATAAACTGCATGTGTTGTCACGAGCTCTGCCCCGAAAAGGCAATTTATCTGGAAAAGAGCCGTATTGCCAAACGCATCGGGTGATGCGGTTCGTTTTGATGGCTTGAGGAAAATGTAGGATAGAGAAATCTCCCTCCCTTGCTTGTCCGACTATGGCGGAACGGGAGGGATTAAGGGAGGGTGAAAGACTTGATGATTATGGACAGCCGGGTGGAGGACCTCCTCTGTAAAGATAGCTTACCAGGTAAACAACGTCACCGACGTTAATGATTCCGTCACAGTTAGTATCTCCAGCTTCCAATGGATCAGGTGCAGGACCGTTTCTATACAGATAGCTGACTAAATAAACCACGTCTCCTACATTAATGATTCCGTCACTGTTGGCATCGCCGCGGATGGCAGTGAAGCTCACCGTCGCTGAATCGTGGTTGTTGGAATCGTCCGTTTCGATCTTGATATCGTCCTCATCTACAACTACTCTTATCTCATACGTTCCTTCTGATGCCGTATATTCGGTGCTCACCACGGAGAAGCTGTCCGAATCAACGTCTGCTGTCTGTTCGTCGATCAAGCTGTCGTTGCTGTAAAACTTCACCGGAACGTACTTCAAGTTCACATCCCCGTTGTTGTAAATAGTTGCATCCAGCGAAACGGTTGCTTGGGGAACCTGGATTGTATCTGAAACCTCCAGGATAGCAGTAAGATCAG
>CAYOSZ010000287.1:0-3777 GCA_964406715.1 uncultured Ignavibacteria bacterium
AACCAGAACCTAACTTAAGTTAGGTTCTGGCAAAACGACTTGGGATTTGAAGATTACGGTGCGATTTTACCAGAGAGTGATTTTATCTATCAATAAAGTCAAATTCCGGAGGGTTTATGCCTTTTGAAAAAGTTGACAAGATATGGATGAATGGAAAGCTGGTTAACTGGGACGACGCCAAAATTCACGTGCTCTCCCATGTGATTCACTACGGTTCCAGCGTTTTCGAGGGAGCCCGGTGCTACAAGACCAAAAAGGGACCGGCGGTTTTTCGGCTGGAGGAACATACCAGACGGCTGTTCAACTCCGCCAAGATATATCGAATGAAGATCCCGTACTCTGAGGAAGAAATCAACCAGGTCATCGTCAATCTGATAAAGACAAACAAGCTGGAGCAATGCTACATCCGGCCCGTGGTCTACCGGGGCTACGAGCAACTGGGCGTGGATCCCACCGGCTGTCCGGTGGAGGTCAGCATAGCCGTCTGGAGATGGGGTGCCTATCTGGGCACCGGTGCGCTCGAAAACGGGGTGCCGGTTTGCGTCTCCTCCTGGAACCGGATGGCTCCGAATACCATGCCGGATATGGCCAAAAGCGGAGCCAACTACATGAACGCCCAGCTGATAAAGCTGGAAGCAAAGGAGCACGGATACGTGGAGGGTATCGCCTTAGACGTGTTTGGATTCGTGAGTGAGGGAAGCGGGGAAAACGTGTTCATCGTCAGGGACGGTACTTTGATCACTCCGCCTTTCAGCGCTTCTATCTTGCCCGGCATCACCAGGAACACGGTAATCTTACTGGCGCTTGATATGGGGATCAAGGTGATCGAGCAAAACATACCCCGGGAAGCATTGTACATTGCAGACGAGGTCTTCTTTACCGGAAGTGCGGCGGAGATAACCCCCATAAATTCCGTAGACAAGGTACAGATAGGAAATGGAAAGTGCGGTCCCGTTACCAGAAAACTGCAGGAGAAATTCTTCGGAATCGTCAGCGGAGAATCCGAGGATAAGCATAATTGGCTGACCTATGTGAAATGATTGGAAAGCGCATGAACTCAAAAAACCGGAGTTCTGCGTTTTCTGGCCGGGAATCAACAATATGGTTGATTTTCAGCACCGAAGCGCATAAATTAAATAAATAGAAAACGTCGTGGTGACAGAAGGAAATCATATCTTTTGGAAAGTTGAGTATGCTTCCGTGAAAAGCAACACCGGGCAAGTTCAGTTAAAGGCTTTATCGCAAAACCTGCTGGACAACCCAACCATCCCGATCAAGCAACATTCAATGGGGCTTATCACGGTTTACTTAAAGCAACCCGTATAAGGAGGTAGATGTCGAGAATAAAGCCTGCCAGCTAATCAATAGTCTGATGGTGCAGAACGATATTTAAGCGAAGATTTAAGGTGTTCTGATGTAAAAACTCAAACTTAACCCACAAGGAGAATCAAATGATCGTCAAGCTTTCAAGCGGCAGAGAGATACCGGTGGAGATGCATAAAACCAAGATCGTGCAGAAGAGTAACCTTATACCAGCTGAAGCAAGGCTGAAAGCGATAGAACAGGGAGGTTACAACACATTTTCTCTGAGAACCAGAGACATTTTCATCGATATGCTTACCGACAGCGGAACCAATGCCATGTCGGATAACCAGCTGGGAGCCATGATGCTCTCCGACAATGCCTACGCGGGCTGCGAGTCTTTCTACAAGCTGGAATCGGCCGTCCAGGACGTGCTGGGTCAGAAGTACCTCCTGCCCACCCACCAGGGAAGAGCCTCGGAACACCTGATAGCCAAGGTTTTCATCAAGCCGGGCGACGTCATCCCCATGAACTACCATTTCACCACCACCAAGGCGCACTTCGTGCTGGCCGGGGGAACGATCCTGGAGATTTATGCCGACGAGGCTCTGAATACCAAAAGCACCAATCCGTTCAAAGGAAACATAGACATACAGAAGCTCAAGGATGTCATCAAGAAGTACGGCAAGGATAAAATTCCCTTCGTGCGGATGGAGGCTACCACCAATCTCCTGGGCGGACAGCCTTTCTCCATGGAGAACTTGAAGGAGATCAGAGAGATTTGCAACGAACACGGCATCCCCCTGCTGATGGATGCCACCTTGGTCTCCGAGAACTCCTATTTCGTGAAGATGAGGGAGAAAGGATACGAGAATCGTTCCATAGAGGAGATCATCAAAGAGACCATCGGCTTGACTGACATCATATATATGAGCGCCCGAAAGAACAGTTGTGGCCGGGGAGGATTGATAGCCACCAACAACAAGGAATACTACGAGATGATCAAGCCGTGGCTTCCTCTGTATGAAGGATTCTTGACCTACGGCGGCATCTCCTTTGAGCAGATGGAGGCAATAGCGGTGGGTCTCCGGGAGATGACCGACATAAGCGTAGCCGGAGCCGTGCCGGAACAGGTGAAGTTCTTCGTGGAACGATGCGTGGAAGAGAAGATACCGGTGGTCACGCCGCCCGGAGGTTTAGCCTGCCATGTGGATGCCAAAAAGTTCCTGCCGGATATGCCTCAATCCGAGTATCCCGCAGGAGCATTATCGGCTGCCATTTACATAGCTTCCGGCGTGAGGTCTATGGAGAGAGGCACCATCTCAATGGACCGGGATCAGGATGGAAATGAGGTATATTCCGACCTGGAGCTGGCTCGCCTGGCCGTGCCCCGGCGAATATACACTATGTCTCATCTGGAATATGTGGTCGACAGGGTGAAGTGGTTATATCAGCACCGGGACAAAATCAAAGGACTCAAGTTCGTGGAGGAACCGCCGGTCTTGAGGTTCTTCTTCGGGAAATTGGAGCCTTTGGACAACTGGGGAGCTAAGTTAGCAGAAGCTTTCAAAAAGGACTTTGGTACTTCCTGCTGAGTTTGCAGTCTCGAAGATTGAAAAGGGTTTGATGTTAAACCCGTCCGGAAAGGCTGTCCGTATAGAAGGAGTTACTTGAGCATAGTCGTAGGGTGGGGGCGTAACCCCCACCCTGACACGAGAGACGGAAATCAAGGGGGGAGAGGTAAAGGAGATTCATTTTATTTTGAGGGAAGAATGTCGAAGGAGAAAATCACCGGTTTCGATCAGCTGATATCGACGGTCAAAAACAAAGAGAGAAAAAAGCTGGCCATCGCCTCGGCAGAAGGGGAGGAGATAATCGAGGCGGTAAAGCAGGCAACGGAGGAGAAGATCATTTCCGCTGTGCTGATCGGCGATCAGGCCAAGATCAAAGAGCTGTGCAAGAAAAGGGAAGTAGATTTGAATCAGGTGGAGATCATCAATGCACCTGATCCCAAATCATCCGTAAGGGTGGCGGTGGAAACGGTCAAGCAAGGAAAAGCAGATATGCTGATGAAGGGTAAGGTGGATACTTCCACCTTGCTCAAAGCGGTTCTGGATAAGGAGAGCGGGCTTCGCACCGGCGCCTTTTTGAGCCACGTCGCCGTGATGGAGGTGAAGTCATACCCCAAGCTGATGCTGGTCAGCGACGGGGGAATGAACATCAGGCCCGACATCAAGCAGAAGGTGGAAATCCTGAAGAATGCGGTGGAGGTGGCAAAGAAACTCGACATAAAAAAGCCGAAGGTCTCATGCCTGGCGGCGGTGGAGCTTGTTAATCCCGACATGCAGGAGACGGTGGACGCAGCCGGGCTGGTGAAGATGGCGGAAAGAGGTGACATCAAAGATGTAACTATGGATGGGCCGATTGCCTTCGATGCGGCTATCAGCCTCGAGGCAGCCCGGACTAAAGGAATAG
>CAYOSZ010000288.1:0-3759 GCA_964406715.1 uncultured Ignavibacteria bacterium
AGCTCCGGTATCTTCACTTCTGAAAGTACCAACGGTTCATTCTGTTTAACCAGAATAGCTGCTTTCATTCTCTTATCCTTATCTCTTCTTTTGTTAGAACGGCCCCTTAAACTCTTTATCCAGTATCAACTCTTCTCTTCTTAAAAGTCCGAAGACGGAGTCAAAGCCGTTTATCATATCTATAACCTGGTTGGCATCCGGCCTGGAGAGTTTTTTCTCGTCCAATAACCGATTTATGTCTCTAACCAGGGTGAAGATAACGCCCAAAGCCTCGGAGGTATTCAGATCATCATCCAAAGCCTCCTCGAAATCTTTTTTCGCTTTGTCCACCAGCAGTCTTAATTCCGGATTGTCCTCTTCACCTTTGACCAGTTTGAGATTATCCATAAAATCATACAACCTCTGCAGAGCATTCTTGGCAGCCTCCAGACCGTCGAAGGTGAAATTCAACTGTTGCCGGTGATGGGTAGCTAAAAGAAGATACCGGATGGCGATGGGATTGTATCCTTTATCCAGAAGATCCCGCAGGGTGTAGTAATTGCCATAGCGTTTCCCCATCCTCCTCCCCTCCACCATCAGGTGTTCGTTGTGCAACCAGAAGTTGACGAACTTCTCTCCGGTGGCGGATTCCGACTGGGCGATTTCGTTCTCGTGATGAGGGAAAATCAAGTCCACACCTCCGGTGTGGATGTCGAAGTGTTTCCCCAGATACTTCATGCTCATGGCCGAGCACTCGATATGCCACCCGGGCCGACCTTTCCCTACTTCGGTTTCCCAGAATATTTCTCCGTCCTTTTCATCCCAAGACTTCCACAGGGCGAAATCCGCCAGCTGTTCCTTCTCGTATTCATCCGCCGCCACTCTGGCCCCGGCCTTCAGTCCGGACATGTCCATGTGTGACAGCTTGCCGTATTGGGGAAAACTTTCTATTTTGAAATAGGTAGAGCCCTCATTCTGATATGCACTTCCTTTGTCCAGGAGAGTCTTAACCAAGACCTCCATCTCCTTTATGTGATCGGTGGCCTTGG
This sequence comes from uncultured Ignavibacteria bacterium, assembly GCA_964406715.1. GTDB lineage: Bacteria > Zixibacteria > MSB-5A5 > MSB-5A5 > SM1-73 > SM23-73-3. The sequence goes on from CAYOSZ010000288.1 coordinate 1,029, forward strand.
GATAGATGTCTGCCGGTTTGATATTCAAGCTCTTTAAGTCCTCGAAGAAAGCCCCCCGGTAGCGTTTGGTGTATTCGGCTAATGGAATACCCTCCTCCTGCGATCCCTTGATGGTCTTGTCGTCCACGTCGGTTAGGTTCATCACATAGGTAACCTGGTAACCCTTATACTCCAGATAGCGGCGCAGGATGTCCCCAAAAATATAAGCCCGGAAGTTGCCGATATGGGCAAAATCATATATGGTCGGTCCGCAGGTGTACATCCCGACTTTGCCCGGATGAACGGTGTAGAATTCCTCCTTTTGTCTGGTCAAAGTATTGAAGAATCTGAGTGCCATGTCGACTCCCTTTTTTTGTCATTTCTACTGCTAATTGTAAAACATAGTTACCCCATTCACCCAAACGGGTGAGCGTCTGCTCATCGGGTTTTATTTGCTCAATGAATTGAGCTACAGAAACCTGTCTTTCAAGCTAATAGTTAACTTATCGTTTAGATTTCAAACAGACTTAACACCACCTGCGGCAATTCTTTCAGTTGATCTATTTTGGCGTCCGGCGTTATGGGCGCCGAATAGTCTCTTCTCACATGATATCTTAAAATACCCTTCATCCCCACCTTCTGTGCGCCGCCCACGTCCTCAACCAACCTATCCCCAACAAATACTGCATATTGGGGGTCCACATTCAACTCATCAAGGGTTTTTAAAAAAATCTCCGGATGGGGTTTTCTCACTCCCACCTCCGAGGAAAAATGGTATCGGTCCAGATAAGGGTAAAGCCCGAATCTCTTCAATTCTTTCAGGTGATATCTCTGAGGGAAAATGGTATTGGACACCAGCCCGATTTTAACATTTTTCTCTTCGAAGTATTTTAAAACGTCTTCGGCATCATCGATCAAGGTCAACTGATCGGAAATGGGCTGATAGTAGACCTCCATAAAAGGCTCGTATAGACCATCTGATGTGCTTAGGTTAAGAGCCCTGAAGAAATCCCCGGTCACCTGCTCGAATTTAAATTCCTTGAGACTGTCTTTTACCTCGTCATAAGCCTTCAAGTACTCGACCTCGAGCAATTTGACAAATTCTTTGAAGTGGGGCAGGTTCAAATCGTTCTCTTTCAAGAACCGGTAACCTCGCTCCGCACATATTCTACCGAGTATATCCCAGGTGGAGTTCTCGAACTCGATCAGGGTGCTGCCCATGTCGAAGAGTATGGATTTCAGCTTGGCTTTCTTTTTCATAAGCATGCATGGCCTCTCAAAATTAAAGCAAAAGCGACCGGATGTATTAAATCAAGAATTATTTTAAATACGCCCCGGAGAGGGATTTGTTTATCTTTTTCAAACCGTGATAGGTGGATAAATCATGTCACCGATGAAAATATTGGGGCGTCATTTTGGTTATCGACTTTTCAACGTTACAAATTCCTGGCATTGCTGGGAGAAACAATCTTTTATAATCCCCCTCAATCCCCCTTTAATAAAGGGGGACTAAGGCATGAAACATGCGGTTCATGCCAAAGGGAGATTTAGTAAATACTAAGATGTGCCCACAATTAGACATGATTAAGATATTCTCTTAATAATTAAGGCGTTAACCTTTTATTTACCAGAATAGACTCTTTAATATGTTAACTTCTTTAGTTGAAGACCATCATTGCGCCCGCTTTTTGTCTTTGTCCTCTATAGAATGTTTTCTATTTCTGTCTCCTATTCAAAGCCAATCTGGCAATCCTGTCGACTAAATCCGGAAAATCGATACCCAGAGCCAAAGCCGCCATTGGTAACAGGCTGAGCGAAGTCATCCCGGGAAGCGTATTCACCTCCAGGCAGTAAAATCGCTCATCTTCACCATATCTGAAATCCACCCTGGCGTACCCCTCACATTCCAGAGCCTTAAAAGCCCTCAAACCGATGGATTGAATCTCTTTCGACTTCTTTTCGGAGATTTCTGCCGGGCAGACATAGTTGCTCTTGCCGTGAGTGTATTTGCATTCATAATCATAGATTCCATGTTCCGGGATGATCTCCACCACAGGCAATGGCGTATCTCCCAGGATGCCAACCGTCAGTTCTCTTCCCGGGATGTATCTTTCTATCAGAACGTGAATGGAATACTCTTGAGCACACTCAATTGCTCTCTTCAGATCCTGACTTTTCTTCACCACGGTTAGTCCTACTGTAGAACCCTGATTATTGGGCTTGACCACACAGGGAAGACCCAAGTTCTTTTTAACTTTTTCGGTGATGGATGAAATCCCAGGATCATCAGATTCCCGTATTGATAACCAATCCGGAGTCAGGATACCCTCCCTTTCGAATATCTTTTTGGACATTGCTTTGTCCATGGACAGAGCGCTGGCCAAAACACCTGATCCGGTATAAGGTTTTCCGGTCAGATCCAAAAGAGCCTGAATGGTTCCATCTTCACCCTGCCCTCCATGAAGAGCAAGAAATATAACATCTACCTCCGAGAAATCGAATGAGTGAATTGCATCCAGGGCTGCCTGTTTGCTCTTAATCTCCAGTTCCTTGACATCGGGGGGCTTATCCTTCACCCCTCCCGGCAAATACTTTCCATCATTTGAAAGAAGCTTTTGCGTTTGTGCCGTATCCAGAGCCACCACCCGGTGACCGACTTCTTTTAAAGCTTTCACTATGGCTTCGCCGGAGACCAATGATACGTCTCTCTCAGCGGAAGTCCCTCCCATCAAAACCAGTATCTTCAATTTAG
>CAYOSZ010000289.1:0-3751 GCA_964406715.1 uncultured Ignavibacteria bacterium
GAGATTAATCTTCTGGGTGCCTTTCATACCACCACCGCTGCGGTGCCCCACATGATAAAACAAAAATCAGGCAACATCATCCATATCTCATCCACTGCCGGTCAGAGGGGCGAGCCCTTTCATTCACACTACGCCGCCTCCAAGGGAGCCATAATTAGCCTGACCAAATCTCTGGCGGTGGAATTGGCACCGCATAATATTAGAGTAAATTGCGTCGCCCCCGGCTGGGTGGATACGGACATGAGCCATGCGTCTTTGGCCGGGGAGGAAAGGGAAACCATACTGCAAACCATACCTTTGGGAAGAGCTGCCACCGCAGAGGAGATAGCCGGAAGCGTCCTCTTTTTAGCGTCTGATCTTTCCACGTTCATAACCGGCGAGATATTAAACGTCAACGGAGGGGCAGTGCTGTGTGGATGATATTGCTCGACTATGGTGCTCTTCCTGCCGCTGCGGGATTTAATGCCAGAAAAGCCAACGTTTCCCCCCGGCTGCCGGTTAACTATTACCCGGTTCAAATCATCATGAATTTTGGGGCAATCATGGCGGGTTCCTCTGCATTTGCAACTCCATGAATCAGTTAGCCCGTCAAAGCAGGATTTAGCCATTAACGTGACACAAATTAGAATGTTACTGACGGACTCTGATAGGTCAAAGAATGCTTGCGAAAAATGCAAAAAGTGTTAAATTATGATTAGGTGCTGATCTTTGAAAGAAGGAAGTGTATCTTACCCTAAACTATTTAAAACCGGAACCTTTTTACTGGGTTTTTGGCTCTTCTCTTTACCGTATGTATTCTTATCCGAACTCAGGCTAACGTGCCGGACATGATGACCAACACGAACGGGACGTTGGAAATTCACAGCCAAGAGCAGATCTGTGTCTCTTTTATCGATTAGTTGCTGGAGATTATAATTACGATGAAATGGTTGTCTCTGGAGAGGCGGGATATCTGATCAATTGCCTGTTCAAGGATGAATCGTCACCATGTAAATTTAGAGGGTAGAATATTAACTTTTTTTAACAGGAGGTTTGGATGTAATAATTTAATATGCTTATCTCGTAATGATTCCCGACGACAACCTAAGGTAGGTCAGGGATTCGATACCTAAAACCGAGGTCTTTGAACTTTACCTCGTCACTTTTTACTTGGAGGTCTGAAAAATGAACGCCAAAATTGCTGGAACTGAAGCTACGGCAATAATTCTTATACTGCTGTTTTCTGCAGTAGCAGCATTAACGCCGCTGGCAACGTCCTATGCTTATACCCATACGGTTCTTGGGGAGAATGCATCAACCACCGGGTGACCCTACTGCCCCTATGCAGGTGCTGCATTAGAAATCATATATGAGCAGGGAATGTATCCGTTCTATTATATTTCAATGGTGGCTGACGAAAACACACATGCATATTCGAGAGTACATACCGATTACTGTTATGCCGGCGTCCCGAATATGTTCTTTGACGGAGGATATGAGGTAAGGTTAGGTGCTTATACCAACGTTCCCAACCAGGTAAACTACTACAATGGAGCCATCGCTTCCTGTGCTAACCGAACGGTTGCCGACATAGATGTGGATGTGTCAGTTGGATGGCTGGGAAACGCAACGTTAGATATCGAAGTTTCCGTTCAGAATAATGAAGCATCCACCTACGATGGCTACATACGAGTATTTGTAACGGAGATCGTCTCCAGCATGGGATGGGAGGACTCCTGGGGTAATCCATACCACTTTCCATTCCTGGACTATGCACTTACTCAGAGTGTCAGCATAGGCGCCGGAGGAACCTGGTCCACTTCCACCACCTGGAATGGAAACGACCACAATGACGGGCACGGCCATACCTTCGGAGGCATAACTTTGGATAACGTCATGGTTATCGCCGCCGTTTTCGCTGCAAAATCGCATCAGGGATATGCCGATCCTCCGGATGAATGTCCCTTTAACGCCTATTGGGTGGATGAAACAGCGGCAGCATGGATTAATCAAGCACCAGATGTCCCCGGCAACCCTGTGCCGCAGGATGGTGCCCCACATGTAGACATAGATGCGGATTTAAGCTGGACCGGTGGAGATCCTAATTCTGAGGATACCGTCACCTATGACATTTACTTCGGAACCGATACCCCGCCACCCCTGGTTGCCTCACACCAGTCCCTCACCATCTATGACCCGGGAACCATGATCTTAGATACCACCTATTACTGGCAGATTGTGGCATGGGATAACCATGATACCTCCACGGCCAGCCCGATATGGAGTTTCAACTCAGATGACAATTGCCCCGAGGTTTATAATCCCGGCCAGGAGGATTACGATGGCGATGGAATTGGCGACGATTGCGACATTTGCACCGACACCGACGGCGATGGATACGGTAACCCGGGATTCCCTGAGAATACGTGTGATCTCGACAATTGCCCGCTGGTTTACAACCCGGATCAGGAGGATATAGACGGCGACGATGCCGGGGACTCCTGCGATGTTTGTCCCAATCACCCGGAGGATGACTGCTGCAACCCTGTTGGATCGAATAGTGCCCCGGAGATAACCTCTCCGGAGGTTGACACTGCGGCTCCATCCCCGGATGCGTTTGTGTATATCGCCACGGCTTCGGATTTGAACTGCGATGGAACTGAGCTCGAAATAAACATCCTCGATATCCCATCCTGGTGCACCGTTTCGGGTGATACCCTCTCTGGAATCGTGGAGTGCGATTATGTCGACACTTCGTTTAAAGTGATAGTCTTCGATGGAGAATTAGCCGATACCCAGGAAGTGACTTTGGTGATTGACCACTCAAACGTCCCTCCGGTCATAACGCCCGTAGGAGATACCGTCCGGGTCGCCTTCTCTGATATCTTCGGATACTATCCCACCATCGTGGATCCGGATGATGTTGATCATTCCATCACCTATTTGGAGTATCCGCACTGGTGTTCGGTTCAGAACGATTCGGTGGTCGGCACCGCTCCCGACACCGTATTTGTCGAAGAATTGAGGGTGATAGCAGAAGATTACTGCAACGCTGACACTTTGTCGTCCATGGTGCGCACTTGTGTCCGGGGCGACGTTAACAAAGATGAGGTGATCGACGTGGGAGACGTGGTTTATCTTGTCTCATACCTGTATAGAGGCGGCAGTGCTCCCGATCCTCTGGCAGCAGGTGACGTTAACTGCGACGGAATAGTAGACGTGGGTGACGTGGTTTATCTGGTTACCTATCTCTACAGAGGTGGGCCAGAACCTTCCTGCTGAGTTTTTTGAGCAGCAAGCCGTTAAAGCGTAAATAAACAAACCCCGGCTCACAAGAGCTGGGGTTTGTTTTCGTTTCGCAGCGAAGATTTTGCTATTTGTTCTGTTCTTTAACACATCACATTCTCCTCCCTGTGAAGAGAAGGACAGGGAGATTTGATGCTGAATGCATATCCAGTTGTGTATACAATCACATTTATTTCAAATCTTCGTCCAGGGAGGGAAATATATGTAGGGGTCAGAGCTTTTCTCCACCGTTGGTTCGGGTGCCCTCCAGGATTAATTTTCCAAGTCTTCACATGACATTAGGGTTTGAGTGTATTTATGGACATTTTCAACCTATTAAGCTGGCCATAAGCGAGTTCTGCTTGACTTTTTTGACATTTGGGTTATTATAAGATTGTAATTAGCGTATGAATAAGGAAGGATTTTGTTAACCCACCAACCTCAAAGGAGGAAAGAATGAAAGATTGCGGAAGGGTAGTGGTTTTCT
>CAYOSZ010000290.1:0-3740 GCA_964406715.1 uncultured Ignavibacteria bacterium
GATGGCCTTCTTTAAATAATCGACTGCTCTGTCATACTCGCATTTGATCCGGTGATGCCAGGCTAAGTCAATGAGCACGGAGGCATGCTCTCTTCCCAGACCGGCTTGATCCGACAACCGCAATGCCTGTTGATATAGTTTGACTGCCTCCCCATGCTCACTGGTCTTGGCGTATATTCGAGCCATCTCCCTGTAGATCTGGATGAGACTCTTATGGTCAGCTGCCTTGCTTTTCCATAGATTTAAAGCCCTCTGATAGAAATGAAGACTTTGGGGATAGTTGCCTTCACCCTGGTATTGCTCTGCTAAGCTTTTGAAGATCTCCTCTGGGGATGTCGGCAGTGAGAAAGGGGAGTTTTCGCAAAGTTCCAGCACACGCAGGTAAAAACTTACGGCCTTATTTCTCCTGCCGGAGCTTTCCGCTTTTTTTGCAGCCAGCAGCGCGTACCTAACCGCGCGGACGCTGTCTTCCGTCTGGTAGAAATGATCGGCCAGTTGGTCTAAATGGCTTTCCATCTCAGCAGCATAGTTATCTTCCAGATATCGTCCCACCTTTTGGTGAAGAGATTTTCTCTTTCCCCGGTCTATCTGTTCATAGATGAAATCACGGGTGAACCCGTTCCGGAAATGAATTTTACCCTCATCTGATCCATGGCTTGACCACTGCAGGATCTGTTCTGAGGAAACGTTTTCCAATCGTCCCTGAAGAGTTTCGTAATCGAATCCGCAGATGTCCTGCAGCAGCTTAATCTCAAAATCAAAACCCAAAACGGAAGCAATCCAGACCAATTCCAGCTCGTCTGAAGTCAGGCGGTTCAGACGACCCGTCGTCTCTTCTTTCCACCATGGCGGAAGCGGAATGGCGTCAATCTCCTCCAATTTCACCGACCAGTGAGCATCCTCTCTGTTAATCTGCTGGTGACTGACCAGCCGTTCCATCAGCTGCCGGGTAAGTAGGGGATTGCCGCCGGTTCTTCTATGAACTGTTGAAGTTATCTCCTCTTCCTTATCTCTCCATTCAAACATTGAGCAGAGCAGCTTTCTGGTTTGCACTTCCGTCAAGTTCTTCAGCCCGATTGAAATGATTGAACCTTTACAAGCGGATTTTACTCCTTGTTCAATCTCCCACGCTCTTTTGTCCTTCTTCGAACGGGTGAATTCGGTTGTCACGGTCAGGCAAATCAGAATCCTTTTGTTTTGCAATTGATCAATCAGATTGCATAAAAGCCCGACTGCCGGATCATCCGCTGACTCCAAATGTTCGATAATCCAAACCAGGGGTGGGGAGGTTCCTTCCAAAGGATCGGGGATGATCTGTCGAATCCTCTCCGAAGATATCCCCTCTCCCAGTGTGATGTTGGTAACGGAGGCACCTTCAATTTGAGCCCAGGCTCTAAACTCCTCCAGCAGTTTTGTTTTTCCGATGCCTGATTCTCCGGAGAGGAAAACCAGCCTGCTCTCACCCTTCGAGATCTGATTAAAAGCTTCTCTCAAAGTTAAAAGCTCTTCATCTCTTCCCACGAAATCGGCAGAGGAGATTAAGCTTTTTTCCAGACAGCTCTTCAGATCGCTGGTCTGGCTTTTTGAGATTTTTTCTACCTCACTTAAAACTTCCCCTGCCGAAAAGAAACGATCTATTGGATCTTTCTCCAGAAGCCTGAGGATCAAATCCTTCAGGCCTGAGGGAAGCGAGGGTTCATCCGGAATCACCACCTCTTTTTCCAGGTGACTCCTGGCCAGTTCCGTCAGCTTCTCCTCCTCAAAAGGTCTTTCTCCGAACAAGGTCTCGTAGATCAGAACGCCCAGCGAATACAAATCTGCCTGGTGACCATGCTTCTCTCCCCGGATGATCTCCGGAGCAAGGTAGCACAAACTACCCCTCCACCATGCAGACTCCCTCGGCTTCTCCGATTCCGCAAAGCCAAAATCGGTGAATTTCACACTCGGCTGACCATCGGGGGAGGCCACAATCAGGATGTTGGACGGTTTAACGTCACCGTGAATGATCCTCTTGGAGTGGATAAAATCCAGGGTAGCACAGATCTGAAGAATCAGGCTGAAGAATTTGGAATAGTCCAATGGTTGAAGAAAATCCTTCCAGTCTTCTCCCTGGATATACTCCATGGTGAAATAGGGCTCGCCTGATTCGCTGGTGCCGAAATCAAAAACCTTCACGATATGGGAATGATCCAGCCTCTTTAGAAGAAGGAATTCCTCCTTGAATCTTCCGATCAGTTCGTCTTCCTGGCTCAAGAGGACTTTCATCGCCACGGTGGTCCGTTGGAATCGATCGAACGCTTTTAAAACCCTACCAATTCCACCCGAACCTATCTCTTTTCGTATTTCATAGCGATCGTTGATCATCATTACTCTGTTTGGTCCTCAACCAGCTTTCAAATCTCATGTGATCTTTGGAGTCCATTGTAAATATAACACCAAATGGCGAATATCAACCGTTTTTTTCTGTCAAAAGATGGTCAAACTACATCCTGATAGAGCTGGTTCCTTCTCTTCTGGTGAGAGAGTAGCGGAAATCCCTGAAGAGTCCATCTGGGTGTCCGGGAGGATTGAGGGTGAATCAAGCAAGATTGGGCAAAAAGGTACGCAGGCTGATTTCATATCACTCCCTGAGGGGAGAAGGCGAATTGATCCCTCTCTAACGAAGGGTAAAGGGTAGAAGTAACTACCCGGTCATTGCGAGGAGCGGAGTGACGAAGCAATCTGATTGAGCTTCAGCTATACTGTGATCGCCTCGTTCCCCGGTTAGAAGAGCGGAAACCTTCCACACGGGCTCACCCGGGCGTCTATTCGCCAAACGACATTCTATCTACAATAAAAAAAGGCCTCACCACAGAGTCGTGATGAGACCCGATCTATGTGAAAGTGACCGGCTTTGTCGGGTCACTAATCTTTCATAGCGCTACGGGGATTCGAACCCCGGTTTGATGGCTGAGAACCACCCGTCCTAAACCTAACTAGACGATAGCGCCGTGTTAAATCGGTTCATGGTTCGTGGTTAAACCTTTTTCTTCAATCTCCTCTCCCCTCTGAGGAGAGCATAGGGTGAGGGGCTTTACTACGAACCATGAACTACGAACCACTTACTATTTCTATTTGGAAATCGGAATCTGGACTTCGGTGACCAGCTCTTCCGATAGAATGCCAGGACCCGCCTTCAGATAAACCTCCATCAGCGGGCCATGCATTTTGTATCCTTTCTCCTCTATCCACTTATACATGAACGGATATTCTTTTGCTATCTTCTCATAAGGTCCCTTCAGTACGGCGTAAACCACTTCTCCTGCCGGAATCTCCTGCACCCCGTATCCCGAATCCGGCATGGTTCCTTCCGGCACCACAATCCCGATCTCGCTTCTCAAGTTCTCAGCCGCCATGGTAGCCGGGTCGTCATAATATATTCCCATCATCTGTCCGGAAAGATTCTTTTTGGCGGCATACTCGCCCAGTTGTCCGAACAAAGCCCCTGCCTGATCGTAAGGTCCCACATGCTCCAGATAAATCAGGGTCATCTTCGGAGTGGCCTTGGTCAGAATCTCATAAGACTTCTTCTCCTCAGCTTTCTTTTGGCATCCCAACTGGATTAGAAAAAACAAACCCAGAATCAACCCAAAGACCCAAAATATTTTCCTCATAGATTGCTCCTTTCCAGCTCAACCATGAACAGTGAACCACAAACTAAAAACCGAATTTCAAATGGCTGGGGGTAGTGGACGATTTTC
>CAYOSZ010000291.1:0-3732 GCA_964406715.1 uncultured Ignavibacteria bacterium
ACTCCAGAGTGTCGAGCCACTCCTCCCGGGGAATGCCCATGTTATTACCTTTTTCTACGGCGGTGGTCACGGTCGACTGCAGGCCGGGCGGAACTAAGTCAATGGAAGCCAAGCTGGTTCTGGCCATGCGGATCAGACGGGTTATGTTGATGCCCATGGTACAGTTCAGCGCACAGCGCCCGCACAATGTGCAGCGTCCGAAAAGTGAATCTACCCATTGCTCGACGGTTTGTCTGTCAAGCGCCGGTTCAGCGTCAGGTTCTTTCGACATTGCGCCCAGCAAAGTCACCAGCTCTTTAAATACCGATCTGACCAGTCTCAGCTTGTAGGCCGGAATGGCTTCGGTCTCTCCGGTGATTAAAAAATAGTGGCATGAGTCGGCGCAGAGGCCGCAACTGACGCATGATTGCAAATTGGCAGCAGCGCTGTGGTCAAGCAGTTGCTTGAACTCCGTCAGAGCCGACTCCAACTGGTTCGGTTTCAGATTCCGGATTCGCTCTACATAGGGATCTTTTTGTTCTTTTTCAGATGCCATATACTAAACTTTCTTTGAAGTGTGTGGAAGCACGCCTCTTTTGCCAAAGAAGGTACCGAAAAGAATCCGAGAATAGAAAAAGAAAACGCAGTGACGAAGCTTCCCGAACGGGATATAAATGAAGATGACGATGGCAATTGCGAGAAACGGCACCAGCATGGTTTCGGTAAAAGCTGCTATCAGAGCCAACAGCAGGAGAAGGTCGACAAGAGAATTGGCCAGATAGTCATCACCACTGCTTAAGGATCTCATCTGTGGTTTAAGCATCCTTTTAATAAGCAATGCCACTCCACATACTATGCCAATGACCAATAGTATCCGTACTGCTAGAAAAAATGTCGCAGAAATCGAAATATCCAAAAGCACCGTTGCCAGAAACAGCATTGCCATCAGTATACCGATATGGTACAGGATGCCTCCTGCATAAGTCCAGATATGCTTGGCAGCGCTCTCTTTCTCCCAGGGCAACATGCCTCGTCCGAAAGCATACACGACGCCCTCCAGGCTGCTGCCCCGCGGATGGGCGTACGTCGGTCTCCGGCCGAACGCAAAAGTCCGCATGAGGATAACCGCGAGAACCACGATGCAGAATAACACCGAGGTTGCCACACCCAGTTTCAGTACCGTAAATGGAGACATTTGACGAACCTACACGCAGCCGTCCGGCTTGGGCAGGCCGGCTATTTTGCAAGCCCCCTTGGCAGGACCTGAGGGGAATAGTTCATAAATGCGGCGCAGAGGTAAGCCGGTGGTCTTACAGATGGACCGCACCATCGGTGCTAACTTGGTTTCCAGGAAATGGTTCCGGATGAACTCGATCACCGCCCAGTGTTCCGGGGTTAACTTATCGATACCTTCTGCAGCTTTGGCTAATGCCTCCGCCACCTGCTTATCCCACTGATTGGAATCTGTCAGGAATCCCTCTTCGTTAAGCTCCAGTTTCTTGCCGCTGACATCGAGATGAGACATAAGTATACTTCCTCCCGTTTAATAACCTGAGCAAAAAGATAATGCAAATAGACTCATTTGGCAGGGAATTTAAACCGCACAAACAGGAAGATTGTCGTTCGATAACTGCCTAATCCGCCCGGAGAACAGTTGAGAATCGTATAAAAAACGTACCATCATTCCCCTTGACAAAAGTCAGCTTCTTCCGTATAATTGTTCAACGTATAGAGTCATTGGCTGTTCTTAGTTCACTGTCAGCAGCTGTTAAATGATTCAATACACAATTAATAGTTGAGAGAGATACAAGATAGTTTTCAAGGATGAGGCTCCCTGGTTGGGGGCGTTGCTTTTTTAATCATAAATTGTAATTGCTGAACCATAAATTAATCTTGGAGGTTAACGTGGATAGCTATCGCATACCATATCCGGCCAACGAGCCGGTTTACAATTATGCTCCCGGATCACCCGAGCGCGCCAAGCTGAAGGCCGCTTTGGATGAGGTCAAATCCAAGCAGATCGAGATGCCGCTGGTAATCGACGGCAAGGAGGTCCGCACCGATAATAAGGTAAAAATCACCGCACCGCACGATCACAATCTGGTACTGGGTTATTCTTTCCGCGGCGGCAAGAAAGAGACACAGATGGCCATCGATGCGGCGCTGAAAGCCCAGAAGAATTGGGCGGCTCTGCCGGGCAAACACCGGGCTGCTATCTTTCTCAAAGCAGCGGACTTACTTGCCGGACCATACCGACAGATAATGAATGCCGCCACCATGCTGGCGCACTCCAAGACCTCTTTCCAGGCGGAGATAGACGGTGTGTGCGAGCTGGTCGATTTCTTCCGCTTCAACGCCTACTATATGCAGATGATCTCTGAATTCCAGCCGATCAATCCGGATCCGCTGGTGTGGAATCGTCTGGACTACAGGCCGCTGGAAGGATTCGTCTTCGCGGTTACCCCGTTCAACTTCGTCTCCATCAACGGCAATCTTCCCACAGCACCCGCCTTGTGGGGCAATGTGGCTGTCTGGAAGCCGGCACGCTCCGTGCCGTATACCTCGCACATCATCATGAGGATTCTCATGGAAGCAGGTTTGCCACCCGGGGTGATTAACTTCGTTACCGGCAACTCATCGGAGATCAGCGAGGTTATCTTGAACAACGAAAACCTTGCCGGAATCCATTTCACCGGCTCCACCGCCGTTTTTCAGGATATGTGGAAGACGGTTGGAGGCAACATCGCCAAATACAAAACCTATCCCCGCATAGTGGGTGAGACCGGCGGCAAGGATTTCATCTTCGTCCACAGTTCCGCCGTTCCGGCTGAAGTAGCTACGGCCATCACCCGCGGTGCTTTCGAGTATCAGGGTCAAAAATGCTCGGCAGCGTCCAGAGCTTACGTTCCCAAGTCTACCTGGTCTAAGATCAAAGAGATTATGCTCAAGCAGATCAGCGAAATCAAAATGGGTGACCCGTGTGATTTCACCAACTTCATGAACGCCATCATCGACAAGAGCGCATACGGCAGCATCAAGGAGTACATCGATTACGCCAAAGGCTCCTCGGAAGCTAAGTTCCTCTGCGGCGGCAACTGCGATGATTCCAAGGGATTCTTCATTGATGCCACCGTGATCGAGACCACCAATCCCAGGTTCAAGACCATGGTGGAGGAGATCTTCGGCCCGGTGATCACCATCTACGTATATGATGACGCCGACTACGAGAAGACCCTGCACCTGTGTGACGAGACATCACCTTATAGTTTAACCGGTGCCATCTTCGCCACCGATCGGCATGCGGTCGAGCTGGCTGAGAATATTCTGCGTCAGGCTGCCGGGAACTTCTACGTCAACGACAAGCCGACAGGGGCAGTGGTTGGTCAGCAGCCATTCGGCGGAGCCAGAGCATCAGGCACCAACGATAAAGCCGGAGGGCTGCAGAACATGATTCGCTGGACCTCACCCCGGTCCATCAAGGAAAATCTCCTGCCTCCGAAGAATTTCAAGTATCCATTCATGTTGGAACCGTAGGGATCAGCAAACAGCTTACAGCAAACAGCAAACAGCTTACAGCTTACAGCAGAAAGGCGCTCGCTGAATGGCGGGCGCCTATTCATTTATCTTGACAAGAGAGGTTGGTAGGCGGGGCTTCCAGCCCCGCAACGATCGATCGGTTAAGGATGCCCACTTCTGCCAAGATTATCAGAAGGACGACGGTCTTGGTGATACTGCGCGACCAACCGAGCCGTA
>CAYOSZ010000292.1:0-3729 GCA_964406715.1 uncultured Ignavibacteria bacterium
AGCATGGCTCCCAAAACCGCCTGCTCCACTTCTGTTGCCTGCGGCGGAACCCTTTCCGATTGTGAGGAACTTTTTCGCTCTGCCATGGTTGTCACTCCTGTTTCTACCTCTCCCCCTTTAGTCCCCCTCTCCTTAGTAAGGAGAGGGGGATAATAGGGGGTGAGGTCTGAAGCGTTGAATTTTCGCACTCTGACATTCGTCCTGATGGACTCAGCTCAATCGTCGGGTAGCTCCCCTATGGGTCGCAACCCGACCTACCCAACCAATTTATCATACTCCTTTTTCAACAACTGCAAATCCTCCCAGGTGGGTCTTTTATACTGCTGGTATCTCAAAAGCGCTGCCGGGTGATAGGTCACCAGGAATTTTATACCGTTTAAGTCGTGGAATCTGCCTCTCAATTGACCCAACGAGCTTTTGGTCTCCAGAAGCACCTGCGCCGAAACCCTCCCCAAAGCCAGGATGATCTCAGGCTGAATTAGTTTAATTTGCTGAAGAAGATACGGTTTGCAGGTTTCGATCTCGTCGGGCCGGGGATCGCGGTTCTCCGGAGGTCGGCATTTTAATATGTTGGCGATGAAAACGTCATCCCGGCTGAATTTAATAGCGGCAAGCATCTTGTCCAAAAGCTTGCCTGCTGCTCCCACAAACGGCTCTCCTAAAAGGTCCTCTTCTCTTCCCGGTGCCTCTCCGATGAGCATGAGCCTGGCCTGGGGATTGCCCGCCCCGAAGACGAAATTGGTGCGGGTATGACCAAGAGGACACTTGGTGCAGTTCTTTATCCGATTATAGAAATCATCCAGGTTCTGCGGGGGAGGTTTTTTCTTTTTCGTTTTCATTGGGGTATAGACTTCATCGAATCCCAACTCCACCTGCTGTTGGAGGAAGTTCTTGGTCAGGGCGAAAGCCTGCAGCATTTTTTCATATCCGTCATTTCCCATGTTGTATTCAATAAGATAACATTAACCGGTCGAGCAGAGGTGCTCGACATACGTAACGATAGACAGACGAATCGATCCGATCTCGTAGGCGGGGCTTCCCGCCCCGCTTAAGGGGATTATTTCCTCTTGGTTTTCTTCAAAAGAGAGCTGACCTTATCCAAAACCTTCTCCGCTACTTCCTTTTTGGGTAGCAGCGAAAGCTTCTCCACCCTTCCTTTCTTGTCGATTATTATCACCTGGTTGGTATCCACCTCAAAGCCTGCACCCGGAACGTTGGGATTGTTGACCACGATCAAATCTAAGTTCTTCTCCTTCAGCTTCCTTTTGGAATTCTTTATCTCGTCCTCGGTCTCTAAGGAGAAACCCACCATAATCTGCCGTTTTTTACGTTTTCCCACATCCTTGAGGATGTCAATGCTGGGCTTGAGCTTCAGTAGAATCTCCTCGTCCTTTCTTTTGATTTTATGTGGAGGAACCATCTGGGGAACGAAATCGGAGACCGCCGCCGCCATAATTAGAGCATCTGTCTTACCAAAACGTGAGCTGACCGCCGTTTGCATCTCTTTGGCCTTCTCCACCCGGATGAAGTTTACTCCTGCGGGCATTGGCAAATCAGAGGGTCCGCTTATCAAGGTTACTTTTGCCCCTCTTTTTTGTGCCGCCTCCGCTATGGCGTATCCCATCTTTCCGCTGGAGCGGTTGGAGAGGTATCTTACCGGATCCAGAGGCTCCTGGGTTCTACCGGCAGTTACCAGAATGGACCTCCCTTCCAAATCTTTTTTACCGGTCAAGAGCTTCACGACCTCGCCTACGATGGTTTCCGGCTCGGGCAGTCTTCCTTTACCCGTGCCACAAGCTAAGTCTCCCGTCTCCGGCTCAATGAACTTATAACCTGACTTTTTCAGATATTCCATATTCTCACCGAAGATGGGATTTTCATACATGTTGACATTCATCGAGGGGGCGAACATGACCGGAGATTTGGTGGATATGACCACGGTGGTGAGAATGTCATCTGCAATTCCGGTTCTTATTTTCCCGATAATATTGGCGGTGGCCGGGGCGATTAGAATCAAATCCGCCCACTGCGCTAAATTAACGTGTCTGACTCCAACCACTTTCCTCTCCGGGAACATCTCGGTGACCACCTCGTTCTCCGAGAGGGTTTCTAAAGTTAGAGGCGTGATAAACCTCTGAGCGTTTTCGGTCATGATGACTATGACCTGCGCACCCAGCTTTTTTAACCTGCGGACTATCTCGCAGGCTTTATATGCGGCAATCCCCCCGGTTATTCCCACGATTATCTTCTTTTCTTTTAACATGCTTTACTGAGGAAAAAACGTTCGACTGAAAACGTCAGGAACCTGGAGCGCCCGGCTTCACCCGGACTAAAAACGATCTTGAGTATTATAAAAAGTCAACCCATCAAACGAAAGCCCTATACTCCAAACACTCCAGTTTATATATAAACAATTTTTATCGCGAAATCAACAATTTTATGAATGTCGGAAATGCCTTATCCCGGTGAAGACTTCTGTCCGTTATCAACCAAAAATTCGCCCGATAGGATAGAGTTGAAGCTTCATTCCTGCAGCTTCTACAAATTCCATTTCCCTCACCCATTCCCTCTCCAAAGAGAGAGAATATGAATTATTGAGTTTTTGAACCCTCGAACCCTTGAATCCTAAGTATCACCCGTGCCTGAAATGCCTTATTCCCGTAAAAACCATCGCAATCTTATGCTCGTTAGCCGCTTTTATCACGTCCGGATCACCTTTTGACCCACCGGGCTGGATTATGGCCACAACCCCGGCTTCTGCCGCAGCATCCACCCCGTCCCGCATGGGAAAGAAGGCATCCGAAGCCAAAACCGATCCCTTGGCTCGATCGCCCGCTTTCCTGGCAGCGATTATGGAGGAATCCACCCGGCTCATCTGTCCGGCTCCGATTCCCACGGTCTTCTCTCCCTGGGCTAAGAGTATGGCGTTGGATTTGACTTGCTTGACCATCCTCCAGGCGAAAAGAAGCGACTTTATCTGCTCCGGAGTGGGGGCGACCTCTGTCACCACCTTTAAGTCACCTTCCTTTATCTCATGCTGATCCGGAGTCTGAAGCAGAGCTCCGCCCTTTATCACGTTGACCACGTTCCCCTTGTTTCTCTTAAAATTCAAAAGATCGGGGCAAGCCAAAAATCTTCGATTCTTTTTCTTCTTCAAAAGCTCAAACGCCTCCGGCTGGTAACCAGGGGCAAGCACGCATTCGACAAAGAAGGTCTCGTGTATCTTCTGAGCGGTATCTAAGTCTACCACCTGGTTAAGACCTATGATGCAGCCAAAGGCTGAGACGGGATCGCAGGCTAAAGCATCCTGGTATGCCTGGGCTAGAGTATCTGCGCATGCAGCACCACATGGATTGGTGTGTTTGAGTATTGCCACGAACGGCCTATCCTGGAAATCCTCCACCATTGACAGGGCGGCATCCAGATCGATGATGTTGTTATAGGAAAGCTCCTTTCCCCAGAGGATCTCACACCGGGAGATGGCCGGTCCCTTGAAAGTTGTATCTTGATAAAATGCAGCCTTCTGATGAGGATTTTCCCCATATCTGAGATTCTGCAACCTCTCCCAGCCTAACGTTACAGTCTCGGGGAATTCACCCTCTTCGGCTGGGTATAATCCTTTGAAGTAGCTGGAGATTATGCTGTCATAATAAGCGGTATGTTGAAAAACCTCTGACGCCAAGCTCAAACGGGTTTCAAAGGAGAGTGAGCCCTCATTCTCCTCTAACT
>CAYOSZ010000293.1:0-3704 GCA_964406715.1 uncultured Ignavibacteria bacterium
CGATTACTCTCATATCAACATTCAAGGATATGCCATCGGAGCAAGAGGCCTGCCCGAAGGTGTTGAACCAGGCCCCGATACAGCACTCTTTCCCGATGTTGATACTGAGACGGAGTACGGTTGGGAAAAGAAGGTCAAGATGCGCGTGCCCATTTTCACGGGCGCATTGGGTTCCACCGAAATAGCCCGTAAGAACTGGGAGCATTTTGCCATTGGAGCGGCTATTTCAGGTGTTACGCTAGTATGTGGTGAGAATGTTTGCGGAATCGACCCTGGACTTGAGACGGATAGTAATGGCAAGATCAAGAAGTCCCCTGAGATGGATCGCCGTATAGAGACCTACAAGAGGTTTTACGAGGGTTATGGAGAAATCCTCGTCCAGATGAATGTGGAAGACACGAGGTTTGGTGTAGCTGAATATGTATTGGAGAAACACAACCTTGAAGTGTATCGGTGGTGAGATAATGGTTAGTTCATTTGAAAGAGCCCTCGAGCTCAAGAAGAGAGGCTACATTGTCACGCCTGATCCAACATCTTCCGACGTCCAAGCGGCACACGCAGCCGGAGCAATCAAGGAATTCGAGCGGCATTCTCGTTTGGGTTTTGTGACCAAGGAAGCATTCTTGGAGGAAGTAGAGCGTCTTCGCAAGCTTGGATTCAGGAGAATCACACTCAAGACAGGAGCTTATTCTGCAGTAGAGCTTGCCATGGCGTTGCGCTATGGTTCGGAAGCGAAGATTGACCTTATTACTATGGATGGCGCTCCCGGCGGAACGGGAATGAGCCCATGGTCGATGATGAACGAGTGGGGCATTCCAACTTTCTACCTACAGTCTCTTGCCTATGAGTTCGCTGAAAAACTCACCAAGAAGGGAATGAGGGTTCCGGACGATGTTACCTTATTATTGTGTGACGACAACTGGGGTAACATCCGCAAATTACCCCCGCGTAACGAAAAAGAGCGAACGGGAGGTTATGGAATTTATTATCATTTCGACTATGTGGGAGGTCCGAGAAATTATAAATGGCTGAATACCACTCAGATTTCAAGGGTATGGGAGCAGATGCACCTGGCATACCAGTATGGTGCCGACCGGATCTGGATTGTCAATGTGGGAGACATCAAACCGATGGAATTTCCCATCGAGTTCTTCCTCGATTATGCCAGGGATCCTATGGCATGGAATGCTGAAGATCCGGATGAATATACGCTGCTGTGGTGCAAACAATATTTTAAAGAAGAATTCGCACCGGAAATGGCAGAAATCCTGTCAAAATATACCAAATACAACAGCCGCAGGAAACCCGAACTGCTGTCACCGGAAACCTACAGTCTGATTCATTATCAGGAGGCTGAAACAGTTGTCAAAGAATATAACATGCTGGCACTTGAAGCCGAACAAATCTATCTCAATATGCCTGAAGAATATAAGGATGCCTTTTACCAGCTGGTACTGTATCCTGTGAAAGCATGTGCCAACCTGAATGAACTTTATTATACTGTCGGATTGAATCGCATGTATGCCAGTCAGGGCAGGGCAATCACAAACGAACTGGCCGATAAAGCCCGGAAGCTGTTTGACAAGGATGCAGAGTTGTCACATTATTATAACAAGGTGATGGCTGATGGTAAGTGGAACCATATGATGGACCAGACACATATCAGTTACACATACTGGCAGCAACCCCCAAAAGATACCATGCCCGATGTCAGTGAGATAAAAATACCTGATGTTGCTGAGATGTGAGTTGCCATTGAGGGTTCAGATTCATGGTGGCCTGATGACACAGGTGATGCCATATTGCCTGTGTTTGATGTCTATCAACAGCAAACTTATTACATAGATGTTTTCAACAGAGGGAAAGTTCCGTTTAATTACAGAGCAAAGTCTCAGGCTAAATGGTTGAAAATCTCACCTTTCAAAGGTAATATTGATAAAGAGCAGCGGCTACGGGTTCATGTCAACTGGCAGGATGCTCCGATCGGAATTCAGAAAGTACCCGTCAAAATCAACGGACCAGATAACACCGGTGTAACTGTTTACGCCATTGTAAACAATCCCTCCCAACCGGAAAGAAAAGATGTGAATGGATTTGTTGAAATTGGAGGTTATGTCTCCATGGAGGCTGAACACTTCTCACATGCTGTAACTGTTCCTCCTGTTAAATGGCAAATCATCCCTGATTTAGGCCGCACATTATCAGCAGTAACACCATTTCCTGTCACTGCCAGTAGTCAGTCACCTGAAGCTGATGGTGCACGACTTGAATACAACATCCATTTTTTCGATACCGGTAAGGCCAAAGTTACTGTATACCTCTCCCCTACCCAGAATTTCACCGGCGGAACAGGACTGCGATATGCCATTTCGCTTGACGATGAAGAACCTCAGATCATAAATATACATGAGGATAAATCAGTCCGGGGCTGGGAAAATACCGTTGCCAATAATATCAGTTATCAGACAACAAAACATAAAATCAAAGAGCCCGGAATGCATGTGCTTAAATTCTGGATGGTTGATCCGGGCATCGTATTGCAAAAAATTGTCGTGGACCTGGGAGGAGTTGAAAACAGTTACCTGGGACCACCGGAAAGTTTTCATCAGCTAACAGCGAAAAACAAGTAAGCATATTTATATGAACATTTAATTACAAAAATTATTTTTTATGAACATTACATTTCAAGAGGACACTTCCGGATTGCAAACCTGCCAGCCAGGCAGGCTGGTCCGGAAGAACGGGAGATTGCAAGTCCGGAAGCACATAAGAAAAGCGATTGCGACAGGGACATTTCTGATAATTTTGTCCCAGGGATCACAGATAAATGCGCAGATAGCAAAGGATAAGTGCAAATTTCTGGGGAATATCATTGCCAGCAGCGTTCCATCAAACTTTGATACATACTGGAACCAGGTTACACCTGAGAATTCAGGCAAGTGGGGTTCGGCTGAACCAAGCCGGGATAACATGTCTTGGACCGGTTTGAATACGTCATATAATTATGCCAAAGGAAAAGGGTTCCCTTTCAGGCAGCATAATTTTGTCTGGGGACAGCAGCAGCCGAACTGGATAACCACACTTACCGAAGAAGAACAGAGAGAGGAAGTAGAGGAATGGATTAAGCTCTACAGCGAAAAATATCCGGAAACAGACTATGTGGACGTGGTCAATGAACCGCTTCATGCCCCTCCTTCCTATCAAGTTGCCCTGGGTGGTGCAGGTTCTACCGGCTGGGACTGGGTCATCTGGACCTTTAAAATGGCCAGAAAGTACATTCCTGATGCCAGGCTCCATATCAACGATTACGGTATTTTGAACAGCACATTCTCCACCGGGATGTATATCAATCTCATCAACATATTGCTCGACAGCAATCTGATTGATGGAATCGGGCTTCAGGGGCACGGACTTGAAAGCACCGACATCAATACCATCAAGACCAACCTTAATTCACTGGCTGCTACCGGGCTGCCCATTTTTATAACAGAGTATGACGTGAATATTGCAGATGATGCACAGCAATCAGCTATTTACCAGGAACAGTTCCCGGTATTCTGGAACCACCGCTCGGTCAGCGGAGTGACCCTCTGGGGATACAGGCAGGGACAGATTTGGAAAGAGAATGCCTATCTGATTAAGAGCGACGGAACTGAACGTCCTGCCTTGACATGGCTAAAGAGCTTTGTTAAAACAAGTCTTGG
>CAYOSZ010000294.1:0-3684 GCA_964406715.1 uncultured Ignavibacteria bacterium
TCGTCGATACCAAAATGGCAAAGGGTGACGTCAAACCGTTCATGATGAGCGTGGAAAAAGCAGTTGACCATCTGGAACATTGCATCAAAAAAAAGCCGCTCCGTTACACTGCACCCAGACTTGCTGTTCCGCTTGTCAAGTTTCGAAAGCTGATGATGAGATTGGGGGGAAGATAGAGTGTGATGAACACGGTAGCAAGAAATCTGACCCTGACGCGGGTAACGGACGAGGAGGCGTGACGGATAGAGTTTTTCTTGTTCGTCATGGACGCCCTCGTCCGTGACGCATAAGGTCACAGCCAGAGCATCCGTCGCCAATGGACTTCCTACGCCAACTCTTCGAAGAACCTGCCCAAATCCACATTCCCGCCGGAGAGGATAACCCCAATTCTCTTGCCTGTTACATCAAGTTGACGGGAGAGTAAGACTGCCAGCGGCACTGCAGCGGACGGCTCCACCACAATCTTCATGCGTTCGAAGATGTGCCGCATGGCTTTAATGATCTCTTCTTCTGTTGCCAGAAGAATTTCGTCAACTAAATCCCGGATGATAGGGAAAGTCTTGTCGCCTAAAGACGTTCTCAGCCCGTCGGCGATGGTGTTGGGATTATCGGAGGGAATGATGTGTCCCGCTTTGATCGAACGGTAAGCATCATCGGCATTCTTGGGTTCGCAACCGATGACTTTGGTTTTGGTATTGAGGTTTTTAGCGGCAATTGCAGTTCCGCTGAGCAGGCCACCACCACCCACGGGAGCAAGAAGGAAATCAAGATCGCTGATTTCCTCCATCAGTTCCAATGCAGCGGTTCCCTGCCCGGCAATGATGTGATAATCATTGTAGGGATGAATAAACTTAGCGCCAGTTTCTCCGATGACCTTCTCTGCTGTTTCCTCTCTCGACTTCAAAGTAGGCTGACAAAAGGTGATGATGCCGCCGTATCCTTTGACAGCGTCGATCTTGATCTTCGAAGCATTGGCCGGCATGATGATTCGCGCACCTATTCCCCGTTTGCTGGCAGCCAATGCCAGCGCTGCAGCGAAGTTGCCGGACGAATGGGTCACCACTCCGCACGAAGCCTCCTCATCCGAAAGCAGCAACACAGCATTGCATGCCCCGCGAAACTTGAAAGCCCCGGTTTTTTGAAAATTTTCACATTTGAAAAAAAGCTTAGCCCCTACCATTCGATCCAGTGCAGTGCAGGTCAGAACGGGAGTTCTTAAGATGTAAGACCTGATTCGCTGATGAGCTATCCGGATATCTTTCAGATCTGGTTGTTTATTCACGATATTTTACCTATCTGGGGATTAACGGTTGTCCAACTCAGCTTACATATCACACCTTTGGTAAGAGAGTGAATGAAAAACTCAGATTTACACGCTCTGATTCAACTCCCCCACTCGAAACATACACTTCGATTAAAGCTTTCAGTCGTTGTCATTCCTTTCTGGGAACGTATATCATCTGAGGAGTCGTTCTCATACCGGTTAACGTCCAGAATACATTCGCGTTGCCGAAGACCTTTCTCTGTCTTACATAGTATCTCTCGGTTAACTCCGGAAACCAGGGTGCGTCGAGGATGAGGGCATTGAATTTTTTTGAAGTTATGGCCCGGTTTATCTCATCCAGCAACCTGTCCTTGGCCGGGGAATCGTCACCTCTGATAACGTCACTGACTGGTTGGTGATGTGCATGGCTTTTTTTGCCGGCCAGTGTGGGCAGATAGCTATGATAAGGCACAATGATGTCGCCTGGAAGTTGTGCCATTATTTCGATAAAAACATAACCTGCATCTAAATCATTTTGGGTCGGAATTTGAGCACGGGGATTATATGCCAGAACGAGAAACTGCATGATAAAAACCAGGTAAAAGGAAAATTGAATTAATCTCCGCTTGTCTGCTGAAGCAGCCCGAAAGAATTCAAAAACCTTAAACGCACCCAGTCCGAACAGAATCGACAGGGCAGCATAAGCCGGAAACAAAACGTTATCATAACCTCCCAGATGCAACCTGGAGAACCAGGCTGTTCCCAGCATGCCCATCGACATTAAAAGATAAAAAAGAAAATTCCGCTTATTTGTATTTTTAAGTAGAGCATACAGGTAGAATAGGGACAGGATGCATGCGATGGGTAACTTGGACACCAAGTCTTTGGTCCAAAAATCAACGAACATGTTCTTGACCAGAGAATGCTGCCTGGGTAAGTCAAAGACGTAGTAATTATACCATCCGTCGTGAATCCGGTTAAGAAGAAACGTGCTTATGCCAATTATCAATATAACACTGCCCACGAAGTAAATCCAACTACGTCGATTCAAAAGAAGGCAATACACCATAATCGGTATCAAGATGAGCAATGCTGTCTGCTTGGTCAAAAAGGACAGCGAAACCAGCACTCCGGCAAGAAGGTACCACACCGATGATCCCTTGAATTTAATTAAGTACAGTCCGGCTAACAGGAAAAGGAGAAATAACGAATCCGGTCTGGCGATGTCAAACCAGGCACCGCTTATTCGAAAGGTGGCTGCAAATAAACCAGAGGCAAGAATGCCCGAAAAGCTGCTTTTGGTTTCCTTTTTTACCATAAAAAAAATGATAAGGAAGCAACCCAAGGAAGAGAAGAAAGACACCAGCCTTAAAGACAAAAACCCGGTACCGGAGATTTTGGATAAGGCTGCGGAAACATAAAAATAGACCGGAGTGTAGATGAAGGGAACGAATTCAAGCGACGGTGCCACATATAGCTTTTGCCCGCAAAGTATCCTTATCACGTGGTCTGCTGAACAACCTTCCATCCATTCCAGCTCAAAGGGATAATTAATTCTTAAATAGACCAGTATGAGATATACCAGGACAAATAAAATAGGAACAGATATCGAAAGATAGCGAAGAAATTTATTTATCCCACGCCAAGTGTTGGTCGCCATTAGGCTCACCCAATTCGCTTCGGCAGAATTTGCCGCGCATACGCAGATCGCATATGTGCCTTCACCTCAGGTAAGCATACATACCCGGGTTTGTCAACCGCCTGCTGACCCGTGATTTTTTTCCGTCATCCTTTATGGGTATGTTAGCAGATCAGAATGCAAAAGTCAAATCTTCTTTCAGCTACCCCCTGGCGAGTCTCTTGTCCCTGAGCGACGTAAACCGTCTGGATGTTCTGCAATGGCGGAACCAGCCCCTCTACCGCAAGTTTCGTGTAGACTAACCTGCACCCTTCGTCCCCCGCAAGAGATGGGAATCAAGGCATAAAGCATCGGTTATGCGTTTTTTAGTTCGGGGTAAGTGAAGCCAGACCCCACTGGTGAGTTCATTACAGGTGAAGCAAACTATGAAGAGAAGAAATCCAGTCTACCGGGCGGATTTTTTGAAAGCCTCCTCTGCCTTATTTTTCTCCCCCAATCTGGCATAAGCGATGGCAAGATAGCTCCAGGCTTCCCTGTCCGTAGGAACCGAGCCCACCACCTCCTCCAGATGAATGCTCGCTTCCTTCCACTTGCTTTGACTTATCAGAACGAAACCTAAGTACTTTGCGCTCTCCATATCCGAAGGATCAATCTCCCTGCATTTTTTAAAGGATTCTTCAGCCCGGATGAAATCCTGGCTCTGCTTTTCACCGGCCTTAAGAATCTGAGCCCTGCTCACATAAAGCAGCCCTAGATGGAAGAAAGCGTCTTTGTCCTTTGG
>CAYOSZ010000295.1:0-3668 GCA_964406715.1 uncultured Ignavibacteria bacterium
CTCGGCTTTTTCCTTCAATTGATCTTTCACCTCGTCTTTTTTCTCATCCACCTGCGATTTGATTTGATCTTTGAATTTCTTCTCCGCTCTGGAAGTGTCTAAAGCGAACTGCGGCCTTTTGGTAATGCCTCCTATTTTGATATCCAGCACCACCCTCCCCTCATCGTTTTTGAAATAATTCGACAGGTCACCCAAAGCATCGAATCTCGTTGAGAGTTCGGAGGACAAAACGGCGGTCAATTGATAATCCAAAGACCCATCCAGCCCCACGGATCCAATAAGTGTAAAATCACCATCCTTCGTAGCCGCAGAGAAATCGTCGAACCACACCCGGCCCTCCGTAATTCTGAAAGAGTTTCTTAGAGTTCTGATGTCCTGTTCTTTGAGGCTTTTGACCTTAAGAAAGGAAGACAAACTGTCCAACAACTCCCAGCCCTTCAGTTTGCCTTCGGCGAAGGTGGCGGTTCCGTTGGCGGCAAGAGATTTTCTGATATCCTCCAATCCATTACCAGTCCCGGAAAAGCTGGCGTCGAGATTCAATTTCCCGAACAAGCGATCGTCAAAAGAGGTGAAACGGGAAAGGAAGTCGTTTGACTCTATCTGGTTGGCGGTCAGATTCATGTCGAATCCGGTATGACCCGGATTTTTTAAGTCGCAAGTGACTTCCCCTCCTACTGAACCGGAGTAAACATTGGCAACAATGTTATCCAACCGTAGAACGCCGTCTGTTAAATCTAACTTGGCAGAAAGATCGGCAAATTCCATATCTCGAAAGATGACCTTTTGAATGAATATCTGTCCCCCTGCGTTTATGTCCGGCAAAGGAAGGCTGTCCTTTTTTGCGGGTTTCTCTTGAGCCTTCCCCTTCTCCGAGACGGGGAGGATTTCGTCTAAATCGAGAAAGGGAGAATCCAGGCTGAAACTGAAAAGAGGTTTTCCTTTCCCCGACAGGAGAAAATAAGGAACGGCTCCGTATAATTTTCCTTTCAGATTAAGGGAGGACTTGCCCAGGGACAAACTTAAGCTGGAGATGTCGATGTCATCTCCTTTTAAAGTAATGGTCCCGTCCATGTTCCTGACAGGAACTCCCAGGGCAGGTGTGGCCACTTCCACCTTCTGAAGGTCTACCCGACCGGAGATATTCATTTTCTCCTTGGCTTTGATCTTCCCGTAAGCCTTTACGTTCACATCTGCCTGCCCGCCCAGAACCGTTTTTTCGGGAAGGGCCACGAATTCCTTCAAGATAGCCAGATTTAGCTTAGCCCTCAACTCCGAGGTGAGACCCGGATCGGAGAAATCCTCCACCACCAGCTTGAGTTCCAAAGGGGCGTCTCCCAGTTTTGCCTGAGAGGTGAAGAAACTCGCGCTGCGGTTATTGAAATTTATCTCTCCATACGGTATTTCAAGCGGACGGGGTACGCTGGTAAATTCGACTCTGGCATTCTGAAGGGTGACCTTCCCCTCCACCTGTATGGGAATCTCAGCCTGGGTCTTCCCCTGAAGAGAAGCCGACACGCTCAAATTGCCGGAAGCTTTAAGCTGTTTTAGGGGTGAAGATTCTTCAGAAGGCAGAGAGGCGAAAATTTCTTCCAACCCGATTTTGTCGGATTGGACCGTCAAATTCAAGACAGGCTGGGTGTTGAGGTCCTCTACTTTTCCCTTCACCTCCAGCCACACTTTGGCTATCCCAACTCTGAGCGATTTCAATTCCAAATACTGCCCGGGCATGTTTAAATTAAGATCATGTTCCAGGGAAAGAGTCAAAGGAGGGAGCGTGCCTTTATAGTCGGGCAGGTTCAACTCTATCTGGTTCACCGTAATTTTCCCGGTGATTTCGGCGTTCTCCATCTTCTCGTCTAAAGAGAGCTGGGCTTTCTCGTCAAACTGGCTCAGAACGATCCTGGCCTTGCTCTTTTCGTCCAAGTAAACGATTCTGGCGTTTTTTATCTCCAGTTCGTCGAAAGACACGGGAATAACGATGGTCTCGCTCTCCCCTTGTATCAAATCCGTGAAGTTCGAGGTCCCGGTTGGTTCCTTCTCCAGATTGATCTCCGGATTCTCCATGATGAATTTCTTAATCTCCACTCTTCTGCGCAGCAGAGGCCAGAACTTCACCCGGATGGAAAGTTGATCGAACTTGAAAAGCTCTCTCTGGGTGAATCCTGCCTGATTCAAAACCCTCATCCCTTTTACGTCCGCCCCCAGACCTCCCCAGATGGAAACGCTGATATCGTCGATCTCCACCCTGCGCTTAAAAGCTTCTTCGACTCTGGGTACCAACATGGTCATAAGCTTTTCCTTGGTGAAGATGATCTTCACTGCCACCGAGGCCAAGATAAGCAGTATGATTATTCCGGCGACAGCCCCTATCAGAATCTTCAATCCCTTTTTGGATTTCATCTGGTCCCCTCTTGAGAAATTCGTGAAATCAAACCTCTTCTTAAACAACAACTAACCGTCAAATGACCTTATACGAAAAAAAATAAAATCCACATACCCGGTTATCCGCTTAATCTGTCGTAGATAGCGACAGTCCGACTTTGCTCACCGTCCCTGTCTTCGATCCCGAGGCATAGACCCAAGGGTAAGGCAATCGAGCCATTTTATCCGTTGACCACTCTGTCTATCACCCCGCCACCCAAGACCATCTCCCCTTGGTAGAACACCGCTGACTGTCCCGGTGTGATGGCACGCTCTGGATGATTGAATTTAACCATGATTTGACCATCCGTCAATGGATAAATCCTGCCTTTCCGGGGAATGTGTTGGTACCGGATTTTTATCTCACAGCCTGTTTCTTTGTCTAACCTGTCAAAAGCTATCCAGTTTACATTAGTCACTACAAAGGATGATTTAAAAAGTTCCTCGTTTTCTCCCACGTATACGGCATTCTTCTCCGCATCGATTCGCAACACATATAGAGGTTTTCCCAGGGCAACCTTCAAGCCTCTTCTTTGCCCCACAGTGTAGAACGGGACTCCCTTATGTTCTCCCAATTTTTCACCCTTAATATTGAAAATCGGACCCGGCTTGAACCCTCCAACAGGCTTCGAACTCTTCTTTTCTTTCCATTCATTTATGAATCTGGGATAATCGTCGTCTGTCACAAAGCAGATCTCCTGGCTCTCCTCTCTTTCTGCAACTTTTAAATCGTGTTTCCTTGCCAGAGTTCGAACCTGGCTTTTGGTCATCTCTCCTAAGGGAAAGATGGTCCGGCTCAAATCCTTTTGGGATAGTCCCCATAGGGCATAAGATTGATCGCGATTTGAATCCATCCCCTTCAACAGGATAAACCTTTTGAGCTTTTCATCGTATCGTATTCGGGCATAGTGTCCGGTGGAAACAAAGCGCGCCCCTAAGGACTCAGCCTTCCTCCATAAGCTCCCCCATTTGATCCTGGTGTTGCAGATGATGCAGGGATTGGGCGTTCTTCCTTTGAAGTATTCCTCCACGAAGTTGGAGATAACCTCCCTTTTGAAATCATCCTTGATGTCCACCACGTAGTGAGGAATTCCGATCTCGTGGCAAACTGCGCGAGCATCATTTAAGGCTTCCAGGGAACAGCATCTTCCGTCCGGGTGAGTTTCTCCGCCCACCTCCTCAAAATCCCACAGCTTCATGGACATCCCCACCACCTGGTAGCCTTCTTGGTTCAACAGAAAAGCCGC